>JAHIZN010000320.1 GCA_018814245.1 bacterium | reverse complement strand
TTTCTTCAGATTCGCAATTCGCAATTCACGATTCGCGATTCTGCTCCGTTTCTTCAGATTCGCAATTCGCAATTCACGATTCGCGATTCAGCTGCCTTCAGGAGGAATAACATGTACAATATCCGAATACTAAATATTACCAAGGAAGCAGACGCTATCCATGAGATGCATCGGATGAATGTTGATCCGCAGGGCATTAACCTGATGTCTCCAAAGGCAGTGGATAATGTCATAAAATTGGAAAATGTACCGCTCAAGTGTGCCCTGATCCTTAAACAAGAGCTGCTGGCAAGGGGTGGTGAGGTATCCCTGTCTAAGGGGGCAATTGAGTTAAGTGTAGAAACCACAGATGTCTTGCTGATAGGCACACATAGTCAGTACCACAAGCTTACCCTGAAACTAAGACAACAATATTTCAACCTGTCAAAATTGGGTGAAAGGATTGAGGATGCCTTGAAACGATTTGAACATTCATCATGGATAATCCAGTGTGGGACACATAAATTAGAAGCAGGTAAAAAGACCCTTATTATGGGTATTTTGAACATTACTCCAGACTCTTTTTCTGATGGGGGAAGCTTTCTTTCGGCAGGGAATGCAATTGATCAGGCTAAAAGGATGCAGGATGAGGGAGCAGATATTATTGATGTCGGTGGTGAATCAACCAGACCCGGTGCAGAATTAGTAACAATAGAAGATGAAAAAAGCAGGGTTATGCCAATAATAGAAAAACTACAGAGCCTGAACATCCCTATATCCATCGATACCTATAAATCAGCCGTTGCTGATGCTGCCCTTTCAGCTGGGGCATGTATGGTTAATGACATCTCAGGGTTAAGGTTTGATCCAGAGATGGCGAATGTCGCGGCTCAACATAGGGCAGCCGTTGTTATCATGCATATCAATGGAAACCCGAGAAGTATGCAGGATAACCCTCAATACAAGGATGTTCTTGGAGAGATTACCAGTTATATCAAGGAGGGTGTTGATATTGCTGTCAATGCAGGCATTCCGGAAGAGTCTATTATTGTTGACCCAGGGATTGGATTTGGGAAAACCGTTGAACACAACCTGCATATCTTAAGAAATCTTAGTGAATTGAAGATCTTTGGACTGCCAATTCTGATTGGCACATCCCGCAAGTCATTAATCGGAGATATTTTATCCTTGCCAGTTCATGAACGGGTAGAGGGCACCGCTGCAACCGTAGCTGTTTCTATTATGAATGGTGCCCGCATCATCAGGGTTCATGATGTTCAGACCATGTCAAGGGTAGCAAAAATGACAGATGCAATCATAAGGGGATAGGGGGATGGAATACAGAATACAGAATGCAGAATTCAGGAGTCAGAATGCAGAGAATAGGAGATGGGGGAGATAGGAGATAGAAAGCAGGAAACAGGCAGTAGGGGCACAGCCCCCTGTGTCTGCCCTGATGATCAGAGGATAGATGGAGTGTAATAGCTTGCTATCTCACTCCATCTGTCTCTTGTCTTCTGGATTCTGACTCCTGACTCCTGAATTCTGCATTTTATGATTGAGGTAACCAAATGTTCAACAGATTATTATATCCAGTCACCATCACAGATATTATTGACATCATCCTTGTAGCTGGTCTTTTTTATGGGCTTTTTATCCTGATAAAGGGTACCAGAGCTATCCAGGGGCTAAAGGTATTAGGTGTATTAATTATTGGCTCATTTATTGCTCAGTTTTTTCAACTATACACCATAAACTGGATATTAAAAGGATTATGGATGATTTTGCCATTAGCCTTTCTCATCCTGTTTCAGCCAGAGTTCAGACGGGTAATAAGTGAAATTGATAAAAATTATCTCTGGGGAATATTGCTTACGCAGGAAAAAAGATTAATCTCAGAGATAATTAAGGCTGCCATATTTTTATCAAAAGCAAAGACAGGGGCATTAATTGTATTACAGCAAAACATATCCCTGAAGCATTATGTGGATGCAGGGATACGGCTTGATGCAGAGACATCGTCCGAGCTATTAAATACTATCTTTTTTCCGGGTACTCCGCTTCATGATGGGGCAGTTATCATCCAGGGCGACAAGATAGCAGCTTGCTGCTGCGTCTTACCCTTGAGTCAGAATCCAGACATAGAAATATCCCTGGGCACAAGACATCGGGCAGCTATCGGGCTTTCTGAAGAAACAGACAGCCTTGTCATCGTTGTTTCTGAGGAAACAGGGGCTATTTCCCTGGCATTAAATGGAAAGATTGTCCATGGATTAGATGAGGAAGGGTTAACCGAGATGCTTACCCTTTACCGTTCAAAGGAGGCAGCCGCTGCCTCTGGGGAGACACAATGAAGAATCTTCTCAAGTTAATATCAAATCATATTGGAATCAAGGTATCCTGCCTCTTTCTGGCAATATTTCTCTGGCTTTATGTTACCAGCGAAACCATTATGAGAAAGAATTTCCATATACCCATAAGGGTTGAGATTTCATCAACGGTGAATATTGTCTCTGTAAGTACTGAAAGCGTGTTTATCGGTGTTGAAGGAGAAAGAAGGGCAATATTAAAAGCAAAACCTGAGGATTTTTCATTAATTGTAGACATAAAGGAAGAAAAGCTGCCAGGAACATACACCAGGGTAATTATTCCAGATGACATCAAACTCCCTTCAGGCATGAATGTTACCAATGTCTCACCAACTAATATTACGGTAATATTGAAAAAAATCAAGCAGATAGATTAAAGGTTGACATTTCTACTTTGATCAGTTAATTCAAATGCCTGAAATTTTATGTACCGAGAAGAAGAGGATATTTATGCCACAACTGACTGAACAGGAACAACAGGAGAACATCCGCGGTTCAAGGTGGTGGATATCTTCGGTAACGACGCGATGACAATTGTAGATGTCAATGTAGGAGGGAAAATCTGATGGCACAGGCAGACTTATTAGTGGATTTAATCAAAAGTGCCAGCAATGGTGATCAGTTGGCGTTTCGCAAGATCGCCGAGACGCTGATTCAGGAAGAAAAAGCCAAAGGGCATCGAGTGCTGGCAGATCGACTGATTAAATCCTTGCAGCCAAGTACAATTGGAATGGGGCGTGTCCCCACACCAAAACAGAACATCAGCAATGGACAGCATAAGGATTTGATATATGAAATAACATCGGAGCGCGCACTCGATAGTCTTGTATTGCCAAACAAAATTCGGGAACAAATCAAGGAAGTCGTAGAGGAGCAGCATCGCGCCGAATTGTTACACTCGCATAATCTGCGCGCCCGTAATCGGATTTTGCTTGCCGGGCCACCGGGTAATGGGAAAACGACTCTGGCTGAGGTGCTGGCCTATGAGTTAATGTATCCCTTGTTCGTTGTTCGTTACGAAACCTTGGTGGGAAGCTACTTGGGCGAAACTTCCAGCCGCTTGAAATATTTGATGGACTACGCCAAGACCCAGCGTTGTGTATTGTTCTTTGACGAGTTCGAAACGCTTGGCAAGGAGCGTGGAGATACACACGAAACAGGAGAAATCAAGCGAGTAGTGAGTTCACTGCTTTTGCAAATTGATGATTTGCCAGATTATGTTGTAGTGGTTGCAGCTAGTAATCATCCAGAATTGTTGGATAAAGCGGTATGGCGGCGATTTCAATTACGCATCAAATTACCTATGCCGACACGCCAGCAACTGATCCGACATATAGAATCCATCAGTCAGCGTTGCCAAACCAATTTTGGTTATGAGACTGAAACATTGGCGAAACACATGATAGGACTCAATTTTGCAGAGGTGGAAGAGTTCTGTTTGAGTGTGGTACGCCGAGCAGTGCTTGATAAAAAAAGTGAAGACGCTCAATCCATTACGCGACTCAAATTAGAGCAGTGGCAGGATAGATTGAAACCTGTTTTGAATAGCCAAGGTGAGGGGAAATAAACAATGACTGATCATCTGCCTCTTTTAGTTTTTCCTCGCGCAAAAATGATACCTCCTCCAGAGTGGAGACCAGTTCCGCCGAACAAACCACATTTCCCAGAGCACGCACGACAAGTTAATCGTCTATCCCAGCAGTTAGATGAGTTGCAACAAAACTTTTCAAGGTATAAGGCAAGCATCAGCAGCGTTGTTGCCGGACTTGAGCCAGAGACGGTATTGGTTATAGAAATTGCCGGAAGCGTTGATGACTTTAAGCAAGCCGTCGAGAAGACTAATGGGCTGGAATGGCTTGGAGAGTGGGATGTCGAGGGTATTGAGCCAGACGATGATTTTTACGAAGCTCCGGAAATTGGGGTTGATTTTTTCAAAAACAAAATTGACGGCATAATCAACAGAGCACAATCGAAAGAAATCCAGGAGATTCTGAAAGAACAGAAATTTATTGATAAGGTTGGAAAAATAATTGTCGACAAGATGTCAGAATTATCCTTACCAGATCACTTGACACATCTTAATATCGATATTATTCGAGCTATTAACAGTGCAAAAAAAGATAAACGGCTGAAAGGGCGACTATTTCTGTCGTTAAGTAATGAACAAGGGCTGAAAGAGTTGCTGGTGTTATGGCAGCAATGGGATAAAAGACAAGAGTTGCCACTCGGAAAAACCAAGTGGCGTGACATATTCGACCAGATTATAAAAATCCGGCGTTGGGGAATCGAAGAGACCCTGCGAGAAACCGGTATGATTGATCGTTGGCACAATTTGCTTGATCCCATTGGCTTAGATCAGGAAATTTATTGCCAGATCGAATTGTTCTACCGACGAGATATTGCCAAGCGAAAACAGAACGAGGCAATGATTATCTCGCTGCTATTGGAAATGGGAGGACAAAAACTTAGTTCATTCATTGACATGCCGGATATTGCATTTCACGCAGTCAAGGCCAAATTGCCCGCTGACAAGGTGCGACACTTGTTGGATGTGCTGAAGTCGCCCGTCGCTGAGGTGGACATCCAGTTGTTTAAGTTTCCAGGAATAATGTATTTTCGCCCAACCGGACAAAGTTTGGCGGTTTCAGAAGACGAAGTTGGTGAACCCGGAGAGTTTCCCAAAGGCAGTTCGGAATTGCCGCCAGTGTCCGCGATTCTTGATGGTGCGCCAAACCTTTTGCATGAGGCGTTGAAAGATCGGTTACTATTCGATGACCCCAATAATTTAGCCGCCGAATATCAGCCCGGAGAGAAAAAACATGGCACAGCCATGGCATCCCTGGTAGCACATGGGGAGTTGGTAGACGGCCAGTCTGTCCCATTGACTCGCAAGATATATCACTTGCCAGTGATGCAACCCAATCCGCAGGCCAGGAGCGTTGGCAAGCATGAAGAGCATTTTCCAGATGAGGTTTTCTTCGAAGACCGGATTGAGCGTGCTGTGCGCCGCATGTTCGAAGGAGAAGGCAATGTACATGCACAAGCTCCAGACATCAAAATTATCAACCTTTCGATTGGTGATCCTGAACGCCCCTTTATCCACATGCCCAGTCCGTGGGCGAGGCTGCTTGATTGGCTGTCATGGAAGTACCGCGTGTTGTTTTGTGTAAGTGCTGGGAATTTCGGGGGCGACATTGAAGTCGGCATTCCACACAGCGAGTTTTCTGCCTTGTCCGATGAACAGAAAGTCAATCATGTCCTGAAGTGTATTGAGCAGCAACTATCCGAACGACGATTATTGTCACCTGCAGAATCGCTGAACTCGCTCACTGTTGGAGCATTGCATGCGGACGAATCCTGGGATTATTCGCCGGGACAGCGAATTGACCTGTTTCCAAACATTGTGCTGTTTAGTCCCATTTCTCGTTTCGGAC
Source organism: bacterium (assembly GCA_018814245.1). Lineage (GTDB taxonomy): Bacteria > UBA9089 > CG2-30-40-21 > CG2-30-40-21 > CG2-30-40-21 > CG2-30-40-21. Next base: position 12,372 of record JAHIZN010000320.1, on the reverse strand, counting down.
ATGGCTTCCGCCGCTCCATCAAACCTGAGATTCTTTTTCCTGGTGGACGGCAACTTTATAAAACTCCCTACATAGATAGTGAGCAGCGATACTCTATTGATAATGGGCTTCGTGTACCAGGCCAACAGGTGGCTTGGGATAGCAAGCAAGAGGGTGAGCTTTCACAGAAGGTTTATACTCGTGGTACAAGTAACGCTACGGCTCTGGCGACGCGAAGTGGTTCAAGAATTTATGAGGTTCTTTCGAAGTTGCAGTCGGAACATGGCCATCAGATTCCCGATAATCTGATGGCCGTACTCATCAAAGCACTATTGGTACATGGTGCACGACACGATGACCAAGCCGAAAAAGCATTGACCGAAACGCTGAAAACCAAAAAAAACTCACATTGCTTCAAAGAGATGATGTCGCGTTACATTGGCTATGGCGAGGTCAACATCGAACGAGTACTTGCCTGTACCGAACAACGAGCTACGGTCATGGGCTGTGGAGAAATCAAGGCAAAAGAAGTCCATGAATATCGCTTTCCTCTTCCACTTGGCTTATCTGGGAGCCAAGTCTGGCGTCGTATGGTAGTCACACTGGCTTGGTTCTCGCCGATCAATTCTGCCCATCGCAATTTGCGAGAGGCTAAGCTCGAACTACAACCAGCAGGTAAATGGGAAAAAATGGAATTGAAATTATCCCGACAAGAAGCAGACCACAACCAAGTCTTGCGTGGCACGGTACAGCACGAAATTCTCGAAGGCGAAAATCAAATTGCCGCTTATCAGGAAGACGGTCACATCTTGTTGCATGTTAAATGCAAGGCTGATGCAACTGAGAAGCTGGATGATACAATCCCGTATGGATTGGCCGTGACGCTTGAGGTGGCCGAAGGCGTTGGAATCAATATTTATCAACAGATTCGCGATAGGATTAAACCGCAAGTGGCTGTTGGTGCATCTGTGGAGAACTTGTAATGGCAATACACAAAGACTTTCTGTAATCCCCACACGCGATTCTTGATCCTGACATCCGCTGGTTTCTTGCTAATGAGGCATTGCGTGAAACCAGCATGGAAAAGCTCATTCCGCCGTTGGTGCAGGTACTTCGTCGTAAGGTGTAGGATTTTTTCCGAGAAGTGGTATGTGGACGCGACAGACACCAATCGAAGCCTGCTCAATTGGTGGTTCAAGACGCTACATCTGTTGCCAAAGGCGGGCAGGGAGCATGGGCAAAGTTTGAATACTACTTCGCCCAGCGAGAGGCGAAGGAGACGATTGTCTATCTCTATGATGCGATCTTATCCTTACCCACATTTTTGGGGGACAGAATTCTGACGGAAAATGCTGCAAAGCAACAGAAGCATGTATCACAAAGTGATTAATAATTCAGTAATTCAGCAATTGTCAATTGTTGAATTACTGAATTAATGGTGATTGGACTGTGGGTAAGGATAATCGCTGACGGGGAACAAGGGGTGGTGTGCTGAAGGCTGAATACTTCCAACAAAGGGATATGAAAATGAAGCAGGCAACAACAACACAAAGATCTCGAGTTCTTCCTGCCAGAATATGGGCAGCAGGCTTCTGCTTTATGCTTCTGTGTCTCTATGCCTCTGTGTCTTTGCATTCCAATGCTTATGCTGAGGAAGTAACTGTTGAACAAGCAGATTACGCAGAATGCCAGAAAACGATTGTAAATCTCAATGGAAGCGTGACAATAAGATATAATGAACAGCTGCTGCAGGCACAAGAGTTAAGCCTGAACACACAAACAGGGGAGCTAACAGCCACAGGAAGCGTGAAATTAACTGACTCAACCAGGGCAATTGAATGTAACTACCTTGATTATAACCTCCATGAAAAACAGGGGGAGGCAGAGGATATATATGTTGATGTAAAAAGGTTATTCCTGCAAGCCAAGCAGGCAAGGATAGGTACATCAGCGATTATCCTGAGACATGGAATAGTTACGGGCTGCAATCTGAAAAGACCACACTATGGTATCTATGCCTCAAGCATAAGGCTCTATCCCAATGATAGGATAGTGGTAAAGAATATTGTTTTTAAGGCAGCAAATGTCCCGTTTTTTTATTTCCCTTATTACTCACAATCTCTTAAGGATAACAGGCCGTTGCTTGAATTGATTCCGTCTTATGCAGATATTGATGGACGCATATTAAAATCTACCTACAACTATCTTTTTTCTGAAGGCTCTAAGGGGTCGATATTCCTTGATTATGTTGAGAAAAGGGGTATTGGAAGCGGTTTTTCCCATACAAACAGAACAAAAAATAATCAGGGCGATCTTTCCATTTATTACATAAATGAGTCTCAAAAGCGGTCATGTCTCCTGCATCGGGAAAGATGGTTAGCTCAGGCAGATTGGCTGTATCAAAAAAAGGATCTGAGTACCATGCTTCACCTTGATGCCCTGAGTGATCCGCAGGTGAGAAGGGATTATCAGAGCGGTCAACCTGTTTTTGAAACAGCATCACATCTGGCTGTTACCCGGACAATGGATTCTCATCTCCTGAGACTGACATATGCAAAAAAATACAACTGGCAAAACTGGCCAAAAAATGAGTTTGTTGTAATCACAGAACGCACACCCTCACTAAAGTTTGAGACAAAGCCCAATAGGTGGAAAAACACCCCTTGGTTTACTACATTTTCTTCCATTGCTCAAAGGAATACTGCCACAAAAACTGTTACCTTAGAGGTAAGGGCATCCGGGATGCGAAATTATAGATTAACCAAAGCCACAACCCTTACCCATAGTATCCTGCTTGGAGGGGATAGGAAATACCCTCTGTGGTATGGGGAACACCTGAATCTCAGACAAAGAATACGAAACACAAACCTGAATCTTGGATATATCATCAAGAACAACCATGACGAATTGATAGTACACAGACTTGCTGCAGAGCTATTTCAAATAAAACAGGATAATCGCTTGAGATTATGGACAGATATTGACCTGCGTCCAAGAAGACAATTGGGGACTAATACAGCAAGAGTCAATGCCATTAACGGGTTATGGAAAAAGGATCATACCTCTGTTCAGCTTGGCTTTAATCCAAATCAAGGAAAGATTGAGACCATTGAAGGTTTATTTGGCTTACAAAATGGCTTGTTCTCAGCAAATCTTGGGACAACCTACCTCAAGGATACGACATGGGAGGCAACAACAAATTGCCTCCTTAAATTAAATCCAAAAACAACTGCCAGAGGTGCTGCCTCAATTCAGTTTGACATATACTATGACCTTAAAAATGGCCATGTAAATGAGGCTAACTACTCAATCAAAAAGGATCTTCACTGCTGGGAGGCAAGGCTTGGATTCAAGTCTCAACCCTATGCAGAGAACAAGGAATTCTGGATACGGATTAATCCGAAGTGAGGAGAGGACATTTATGGCAACGATACCATGACAATCGTGGATGTGAGCGTCTAAAAGAACGGAGGAAAAAAGTAATGGCAAATGGGATAGAGAAGACAACCAGCGGGTATACCTCGCCTTTCGAGCAAATCAAGTGTACAAACGATGCGAATAACGAATATTGGGAGAGTCGAAATCTGGCGGAGGTTTTGGAATACACGCAATACAGGAACTTTGAGGCTGTAATTGAAAAGGCTAAGCTGGCGTGTTTCAACAGCGGACATCGTATTGAAGACCATTTTGCTGACATCAGCAAAATGGTCGGGATTGGGAGTAGCGCAACCAGAGAAATCAAGGTCACATTGCTTTCTCGCTACGCCTGTTACCTCGTCATCCAAAACGCCGATCCCAAAAAGGAGATTGTGGCACATGGTCAAACCTATTTTGCCATCCAGACGCGGCGACAGGAATTGGCAGACGGACGCATCGAGGATGAGCGGCGGGTTCTGTTGCGAGAGGAGATTCGACGACATAATGTTCAGTTGGCTGACGCAGCCAAGGACGCCGGCGTTATCGAACCAATAGACTACGCCATCTTTCAGAATCACGGGTATATGGGGCTTTATGGCGGGTTGAAACAGGAAGATATTCACCAGCGAAAAGGCTCCACCTGTGCGGTTGTGGTATTAAGCCACAAAATACAGTAAGGGCACGCATGTGAGAGGCACACAATATTCTGTGGTTACTAAGCCTGTCGAGGTATCGTGTCAAGCTCATTTACAGAGAAAGAGCCACAAAGGGTGTAAATTCTAAGAAATACAACCCTTGTCAACGACTCTTCTCATTTGCAATCACCTTACCATATCGTTCGCAATTATTTTCCCTAAGTTTACACCCTTTGTGATTCTTTCTCTTCTCGTTACAATAGCTGCTGGCTAACAAGTCCTGTGAAACGGTGTTCTATTGACTTGATGCAATTATCCACAACCGCACAGGTGGAAAAGGCTTAAAAAAGAGCCAGAAGATTCTGGATCATATGGGCAGCACAGAACTGGCGGCAAACCTGTTTCGTGCGACACAGGCAGAGGAGAAACTGCGCCGGGACGAAGTAAAGGGAAAAGATGCCGCGAACCGGACGCATAGTGAAGTCGGCATGAAGGTGCGGCAAACCATCCGAGAATTGGGAGGCACAATGCCCGAAGAATTGCCGGTGGTGGAAAGCATCAAAAAGATTGAGACCAAGCAGCGGAAGCAACTCGGCAAAACTGAGACGCCCGAAAAAAAGAAAGGCGAGTAACCGAATATGGCACTACATAAAGACTTTCCGCAATCCCCACACGCGATTCTCGATCCAAGTATCCGTTGGTTTCCCGCTGATGAGGCGTTGCGGGAAAACAGCATGGACAAACTTATGCCGTCGCTTGTGCCCATACTTCGCCACATTGCTGGAAGGCTTCAAGGAATACAAAGAGAAACGATCAAAGGAAAGACTATGAACTGGCAATCTGTTATCTTCTGTTATCTATTTATTCTCTGTTCTGTTACCAACATTTCTGCTCAAGGCAGCTCTATGTTGGATAAATTTGTTACCATGAATGATCTGCAAAAAGAGGCAACAGGGGTGCTGCCGAACAGATATATGATGGTTATCAACTACAATGACCTTGCCACGGACATTGTCCTAAGAATAGAAAAATTAGATGGATGGCTGCTTGAAAAAAATGGCTCCATGAACAGGGCAATTCGTGAAAAAACAATACTTGCTGCTGATTTGAAACAGGCTATCATAGAAGTACAGCAGTTTTTATCTGAAAGAGGCATGTCCGAGATGTCAGATGGACTTAATGTCAAGGATTATTTCGAGGCAGAATTATTCTTAAAAGAGGATGAGAAGGGGAGGAAAGACAAGGAACAGGCAGGAATTAACTATTGTCTCGGAAACATTAAATTTATCCAGATGGCATTTAAGCAGGCTGAGGTCAGCTATAAAAAGGCAAGCAAGCTTGATCCAAATGAACCCAAGTATTTATATATGCTTGGAAGGATAAACGAGCTGCTTGGAGATTATCAACAGGCAATTCAATGCTTTGATCGTGTTCTATCCATCCATTCCAAGGGTTTTCCCAAAAGTCATCCATGTATTGCACAGGACTTAAATAATCTGGGAATTGCATGTGATAACCTGTGTCAAAAAAGCTGCCTTAAAAAAGCCATCAAATACTTTGAACAAAGTCTGGATATAAACTATAACCTTGCAGAGGTAGACCCTCTCAATATTGCCAATAATCTGAATAATCTGGCCATATCCTATTTTTCCCTTGGTGAATATGAAAAAGCAATCAGCTGCTATCAGCAATCGCTTTCTGTCTTTCGAGGCATTCTAAACGAAAATGATTCACACATTACCTGTATCCTGAATAATATTGCCCTGTCCCTGTGTTCCCTTGAAAAATATGAGGATGCAAAAAAGTATTATCAGGAGGCAATGGAAATAAACATCAGAATGTGGGGAAAAGATTGCCCTTCTGCAGGTCAGAGCATGAATAATCTTGGATTAACCTGCTACCTGCTAAAAGACTATTCTCATGCAATTGAATACTATGAACAGGGATTAACTATCATGGGTAAGAGCTTTGGACAGGATCATCCATGTATGGTTCAGACGATTAATAACTTAGGGCTTGCATGGTATGGATTTAAAGAATACAGAAAGGCTATTGGATATTTTGAACAGGCATTATCCATTAATCGTAAGATTTTTGGAACAAACCATCCAGACATAGCACTATCCCTGAAATATATTGGACTATCCTTTTGTTCACTTGGAGAGATAAAAAAAGGAGAGGAATACCTCAAGAATAGCTTAAGCATCTTTCAACGCACCCTTGGACCAAATCATGTTTACACAAAAAGCACTAAGGAATTGTTGGAAAAATTATAGTGCAAGACCTATGATTATCTGCTTTGTTTTGTCAGTTTTTCATGTCAACTAACTGACTTAATTACCAGACACACCAAAAATATTCTTGACTTCAACATAATTATTTAGTATACTATTCAGGAGTCAGAATTCAGAATTAAATCAGGTAACGATTGTAGCCAGCGAATCCAAACAAAAATAATCGCATAAATCACGCAGGTTTTTTTATTCTGACTCCTGAATTCTGTATTCTTGATAGAGGATAATTATGACAACTACAAATATAGTTCCCAATGTCCCTCTGCTTCCGTTAAGAGATATGGTTATCTTTCCGCAGATGATAGTTCCACTCTTTGTCGGCAGAAAACGCTCTATTCAGGCATTAGAATTGGCCATGCTTGATAATCGGATGATTTTTCTGTGTGCCCAAAAAAAATCAACTGCTTCTGAGCCTAAAAAAGAGGACATCTATACCATTGGAACATGTGCAGAAATACTTCAGCTTCTGAAACTTCCGGATGGCACCCTGAAAATTCTTGTTGAGGGGCTTGCCCGGGGAAAGATAACAAAATATATAGACAAGGAGAGTTATTATTGTGTTGATGTAGAGCCAATAGTTGAGAAAAACTTCCCCACACCAGAGATAGAGGCTGTCAACAGGGCTGTGCTGAACAGGTTTCAGGAATATGTACGACTTTCAGATAGCTTTCCTCCAGAGATGATTGGAATTGCTGAAAGCACTGAGGATCCGGGCAGATTAGCAGATACCATTGCATCCCATATAAGTCTCAAGACAAACAGTAAACAGGAATTATTAGAAACTATTAATGTAGCCAACAGGTTGGAAAAGCTCTCTGTATTGCTTAATGCTGAATTGGAAATCCTGCAGATAGAAAAGAAGCTGCATGTCCGTATTCGCAAACAGGTAGAAAAGCATCAAAAACAATATTATCTTAATGAAAAGCTTCGTGCCATTAAAAAGGAATTGGGTAAGGATGATGAGGGTGGAGAGGAAATAATTGAACTCAAAAAACAGATAAAGGATATAGATCTTCCCCCAGAGGCTTTACAACGGGCAAACAAGGAGATTAAACGGCTTCAGGGGATGCCTTCAATGATGCCTGAAACCGCTGTGATTAAGAATCACCTTGATTGGCTCATCCATGTTCCCTGGTCAAAAGCAACGAAGGATAACTTAGGACTAAAAAGGGCATCACGAATCCTTGAAGAGAATCATTATGGATTAAAAAAGGTAAAGGAACGGATTATTGAATGTCTTGCCGTAAGAAAACTAAATCCTGAATTAAAGGGCAGTATCCTTTGCTTTGTGGGTCCGCCCGGAACAGGCAAAACCTCTGTGGCAAAATCTATTGCCGCTGCTATGGATAGAAGATTTGTACGATTATCACTCGGTGGTGTGCGGGATGAGGCTGAGATCAGGGGACACCGCATGACCTATGTTGCAGCTATGCCAGGCAGGATAATCCAATCCATTCGCAAGGCAGAAAGCAAAAATCCTGTCTTTCTCTTGGATGAGATAGATAAGATGAGTATGGATTTCAGGGGAGATCCATCTGCTGCCCTGTTAGAGGTGCTTGACCCTGAACAAAATACAGCCTTTTCTGACCATTATTTAGAGGTTGCCTTTGACCTCTCTGCTGTAATGTTTATTACTACAGCCAATACCCTTCACAATATCCCCCATGCCTTGCGGGACAGGATGGAGATGATTGAATTTCCGGGTTATACAGAGGAAGAAAAACTTCATATTGCCAAAACATTTCTGATTACTAAAAAGGTTAAAGAACATGGATTAACCGAGGAACACCTTGAGTTTTCAGATGAATCCCTGCTGTATCTTATCAGGGGATATACCCGTGAGCCTGGGGTGAGAAATTTAGAAAGAGAAATAGCAAGAGTATGCCGAAAAATAGCCAGAAAGGTTGTAGAAAGCAAAAAGGAAAAGAAAAAGGTTGAGGTAACAATTGAATCCCTGCATAACTATCTGGGATCACCCAAATTTAAGCACAGGGATGTAGAAAAAAATCTCACCATAGGCATTGCCACCGGGCTTGCATGGACAGAAAACGGGGGTGAGGTATTGACTACTGAGGTAGTAACCATGCCCGGAAAGGGTGAACTCCTGCTGACCGGTACATTGGGTGAGGTAATGAAAGAATCCGGAAAGGCAGCCCTTTCCTATATCCGTTCCAGGGCAGTCGAACTTTCTATTGATCCGGAGTTTTATAAAAAGATGGATATTCATGTCCATGTGCCGGAAGGTGCTATCCCCAAAGATGGACCATCTGCCGGTATAACCATGGCAATCTCCATGATCTCTGCCCTGACTAATACCCCGGTAAATCCTGATATCGCCATGACCGGTGAAATTACCCTCAGGGGAAGGGTGTTGCCTGTAGGCGGAATAAAAGAAAAAATATTGGCTGCCCATAGATCCGGGATAAAAACAGTACTCTTGCCTCAGGAGAATGAAAATGATCTTGATGATATTCCTAAGGATGTAAAAAAAAGCATGGGGTTTAAGCTGGTAGGCAGTATGGATGAGGTGATTAGGTTGGCGTTGAATGGAAGGTGCTGAAATATCTTGTCTCGAAAGAAAAGGATGTATTTAGAAAAATGGTTAATATTGATAAGCACATCTTGTATTGGCGAAACATGGCAGAAGAAGATTGGGAGGTTGCAAATCAGCTTATTGCATCGAATAAAATTCGTCACGGACTCTTCTTTCTACATCTGGCATTGGAAAAAATTCTCAAAGCTCATGTTTGTCATAATACTAAGGATATTGCTCCAAAGGTACATAATCTTATCAGCTTATTGGAATTATCAGGAATTCCCCTTAAACAAAGACATACAGATCTTCTGGCAGAGATGAATCCTTTCAATATTGAAGGGCGTTATCCTGAAATGTGGAGAGCAGTTCTATCCCAAGAAGAGGCTGACAAGCTTATACAAAAAGTAAAAGGAATATATGAATGGTTGAAAAATCAGTTATAATATCTGTAAAAAAATATCTAAACGAACTCCTGAAGCTTGGCATTCCAATTCAGTATGGCATACTATTCGGTTCACATGCACAAGGAAAGATACATCAGTGGAGCGATATAGATCTATTAATAGTATCATCCCGTTATGACGAAATATGCAGTCGTGAAGATATAAATTTGCTCTGGCGAACTGCTGCGAGCATGAATAGTCGGATAGAACCTGTTCCTGTGGGTTTGAATCGTTGGGAAAATGATGATGAGAGTACAATTATTGAGGTTGCTCGCAGAGAAGGAATACAGATAATTGTATGAAAAATAAAATCACGCAACATAAAATTACTAAGGAGGAAGAAAATATGTTAGTTGGTAAAAAGTATTATTTAATGTCCCCAGGACCAACCTCTGTCCCGCCAGAGGTGAGCCTTGCAGAGGCACAGCCGATCATTCATCATCGTACACCGGCATACGAGGAGATATTTAGTGAGGTGAATGAGAATCTACGGTATCTCTTTCAAACAACAAGGGATGTGTATACCCTTGCCTCATCCGGAACAGGTGCCATGGAGGCTGCAGTAGTAAATCTTCTTTCTGCCGGGGATCTGGCATTGGTGGTAAATGCTGGAAAGTTTGGGGAAAGATGGGGAAAGATCTGCAAGGCTTACGGGGTAAATACTATTCAGTTGGATGTAGAATGGGGATATGCGGTTACCCCGGAACAAATTGCAGAGAAATTAAAGGAAAGCCCTGAGATTAAGGTTGTTTTTACTACACTGTGTGAAACATCAACAGCAACCCTGCTGCCTATCAAGGAGATAGCTGAGGTTGTGTCAAAGACAGATGCTTGTCTGGTAGTAGATGCAGTCAGCGGTATGGGTGTTGAAGAATTCAAAACAGATGAGTGGCAGATTGATGTAGTTGCAGTTGGTTCTCAAAAGGGATTGATGATCCCGCCAGGGCTGGGACTGATTACCATGAGTGAAAAGGCATGGGGGCTGTCTGCCAAATCAACCCTGCCCAAGTTCTATTTTTCCCTTGCTGCAGCAAAGAAAAACCTTGCAAACAGGCAAACAGCTTATACCCCGGCTGTTTCTCTTGTTTATGCCTTGAGACAGGCTCTGGAAATGATGAAAAAAGAGGGTATTGAAAATGTTTGGAAAAGGCATCAGGTGCTGGCTCAAGCCTGTCAGTCAGGGGTCAAGGCACTTGGACTGGAAATCCTTTCAAAAAGCCCGGCTAATGGTGTTACCGCAGTGGTTGCCCCAGCAGAGATAGATGGTAAGGCAATTATTAAGGGCTACAAGGAACAAGGAATTATTGTAGCTGGCGGACAGGATCACCTGAAAAATAAGATATTCCGTGTTGCCCATATGGGTTATGCCGGCACCTTTGATGTTTTGACAGCAATCGCTGCATTAGAGATGATACTGGCAAAATCTACCTATAGCTTTGATCAAGGGGCAGGGATAAAGGCAGCAGAAGGGGTGTTCTTGGGGTAGATGTCCGATACAAACGGATAACACATAAAACATGTGATTGGTGTAGGGGCAGACCTATGTGTCTGCCCGGATGTTCTACGCTTGCCATCAGCAATGGTCAATCGCCAGCTGGATTAACTGACACAGTTGAAACAGCATAAGGAGCTATCGATGATTACATGGCATGGAAATAGATTATGCTTGTTGTGCTTGGGATTGCTTTTGTTAGTCGGGTGTATCCCTGCCCAGGGTGTAGATTCTCAAGAGATAAGGGATACTGAAATATCTGTAGAAGAAAAGTACATGGAAAAGGGTCTTGCCTATTATAAAAATGGCAACCTTGATCCAGCCATCCTTCTTTTTGCCGAATGCCTGAAGATAAATCCCTCTAATCAAAAAGCGCGCAAGCTCTTTGAAGAGGCGTTGAAGATGAAGGGCGGGGAAGAGAAGGGGGCAGAAAAGATACCATTAGAATTGGAAGAGGAGAAGGCACAAACAGGGTCAGAGGATAAAAAACAGTCAGTAGGGGCAGACCTATGTGTCTTCCCTGATAAGCAGGGGACACAAACAAAAATAGGGGCAACAGCTAAAAAAGTCCCTACCATGAGAGTAGATGCTGCTAATCTTGAACCGTTAATTACTCAGCAAAAGGGTTCTGTAGAAAAGATAAAAAAGGAAATATCATCACATCACAAGGAAGAGATGAAAGAGCCTGAATCCCTGCCTGTAGAAAAGGGAACACCTACAGAAAGCAAGGTAGAATCCAGAAAGGTTATTGATGATCAACAGGTTAAGGACTTTAATTTTGCCAGGGATATGTATACTAAAGGGCTTTTTGATGCTGCAGCCGCAGAGCTTAAGACATTGTTGGATAAATATCCAAATAGTATCTTAAAGGAAAAGATACTATACCTTATGGCTAATGCCCTTATAAAAGCAAAAAAATACCCCGAAGCAATTGATGCAGCCAGAAAATTGATAGATATTAATAGTGAATTTAAGAACGATGGGCTATTTCTTCTGGCTCAAGCCTACGATGAAAGCGGCAACCTGAAACAAGCACAGATTGAGTACCTCAAGTCGGCAATGAGTGAAAAACCTGTTAGTATAAATATAGCACAAAATATTCAAAAGTTTCTGGATGAGACAGCCCCTTGCCCTACACCAATAGATGAATTAACCATAAAAGCCCATTTATCAGCAGGTGATGCCTATAAAAAGGATGGCGAACATGAACGAAGCCTGTTTGAATATTATCGGGTAATAACTGATCACCCTGAAGCTTCATCTGCCGCGGAAGCATATTTTCGGATAGGCGAGGTATATCAAAAAGCCTATCGGGTAAGAGATTTTCAGAAGGCATATGAGGCTTATCAAAAGATAGTTAAACAATATCCAACCAGCCCCTGGGCAAAAAAGGCAAAAAACCAAGCAGATTATTTGTGGGAAAATTATTTGAGGTAAGACTTTAGCTTTCACGCAAAGAACGCAAAATTTTTACGCAAAGAAAAACAGAGACAATGTAGTAGTGTCGTGTCAACCTTAACTTGTCGTATAACCATTTGTAGGGACATCCCTGCCAGAGAGGCTCCCGTCCTTGCAG
>JAHIZN010000319.1 GCA_018814245.1 bacterium | reverse complement strand
TGCTCAAGACCAAATCATGTCAATCTTGTTTACAGAGAAAGAATCACAAAGGGTGTAACTTCATGGATACAACCATGTTTCCTTAGATATACACCCTTTGTGGCTCTTTCCCTTTTTGTTGCAATAGCTATTAGCTAACAAGCTCCCAAATCGCTAACTTAAATTGAAGGAAATTATGATTCCGTTTGAAGCAGCACAATAGTATGTAGGGGTGGGTTCTGAACCCACCCTTACGGTTGCATTACGAGTCCTACTTACTCATCTCCCTCAACCTCTCCAATTTTTCCATAGCAGCACCTGAGTCAATAGATTGAGCAGACAGATTTATAGCCTCAGTTATATCCTCAGTAACACCAGCTGCCTGAAGGACAAAGGCTGCGTTTAAGAGGACGATATTTTTTCTTGTTCCCTGTTCTTTTCCTGACAGCACATCCAGTGCCAGTTCCACATTTTCATCAATGCTTCCACCACGAATCTCCTCCATAATCCCCTTTTTAAGCCCAAAGTTTTCAGGAGAGATAAAGTAGGTGCTTATTTTTTTATTCCTTAATTCTGTTATCTTTGTTTTGCCAGATATGGATATCTCATCCAATCCTTCTTCACCATGGACAACAAATGCATGGACACTTCCCAGATTCTTGAGAACATTTGCCATGGATTCGGTCATGTCCGGGTCATAAACACCTATTAATTGAAATTTTGCCCCTGCTGGATTGGTCATAGGACCTAAGATATTGAAAATAGTACGGATACCTATTTCACGCCTTGGCCCGATAGCATGTTTCATGGCTGGATGCAGCATTGGGGCAAACAGGAATCCAATCCCTATTTCTTCGATACACCTTTCCACTGTCTCTGGTGTGGCTTCGATATTTACCCCTAATCCCATCAAGAGGTCAGCACTTCCGCATTTTGATGATACCGAGCGATTGCCATGTTTTGCCACCTTTACCCCGCATCCTGCAGCAACAAGGGCAGATATGGTTGAGATATTAAAGGTATGCAATCCATCGCCGCCAGTACCGCAGGTATCAACCACATCACCCTGAGCATGAATCCTTGTTGCCTTTTGCCGCATTACGGTTACAGCACCAGTAATCTCTTCTACGGTTTCTCCCTTCATCCGCAATCCAGTAATAAAGCTCCCAATCTGAGCCTGCGTAGCAGCCCCTGTCATTATCTCATTCATTACCTCAATCATCTCGTCCATGGATAGGTTATTGCCCCGGACGATTGTTTCAATAGCATTCTTGATCATGAGATCCTCCCAACTTTTTTATAAACAAGATAAAATTTTTCAACTTGTGCAATTAGAATTTACATCGCAGTACTACTGCTGCGTCACGATTAAATGTTAGGATATAATAACTTCAATTTCCTCCGAGTATCGCTGGAATATTGTCATTCCTGCGAATACAGGAATCTCCCTTCTGTGGTTGCCCCTGTGTGTCGTCGCAACCCTTTTTTCATCAAGTCATAGTTTCGTACTAAGATGGAGAATGTGAACCCGTCCCCGATTTTCGCGATTTTCGCATTATCTCCTGAACAGAGGGGTCCTCTAACCATTTTTTTCTTTCCTTAGTGTAATCTCCTATCCCAGTCTCAAAGAAATGAAGAAAACGAACCATATCTACAGGTCCCAAAGTTTCACCTAAAGCCTTAAATCCGATTTTCCTGATCTGAACAGGGTCTAATGTTTGAACAGCCATTTTACATCACCTCCATTAACCATTTTACAGGATTCTCTACTCTTAACATAAGAGAATCCATATATTGCATAGCCTTTTTTAGTAAAAAATCATCAGTCGTTAACATTATATCTGCCTTGCTTCTTTCAGCACAAGCGATATGTAATGCATCATAAGAGTAAATTTTCAATTGACTAATTTCCACTGCTCGCTTTTCTACTTCATTATCGATAGCAACCCTAAAATTAGCAATAGATCGCAGGGTATTAATCTTCTCTCTTTTCTCATCATCAGGAATCTTAGAAATTTCAATATCTATTGCCTCACTACCAACTAATTCCCATTCTCCAATTTTACAATGAGTAAGAATACTAAGGATTGCGTCTGTTTCAATTTTGATTCTATCTTGAAACTGGTCATCAAAAGGCCTGCTTAAACAACAAACATCAAGATAAATTTTCACTAAACAACCTCCTCGTTTCAGAGCATAAAGCATGGAGTCTTTTCCCTCCATGCTCTTTGCTCCGAGCTTCATACTATCATCCAATCCTTTTTTTCATGTAGGGGCAAACCCCCCGTGATTGCTCCAGTGTGGTGTCGCAATCCTTTTTTCATCAAGTCTTCATTTCCCACTGCACCCCTTTTTCGCCCTTGAGGCACAAGCAATTACAAGCCCATTTTCTGCGACCTCCAATTTTCATCAATTTACACCCCATTTTTCCCTATATTTTAAGTATGATCAATGACCATATCTTGTTGCCATGCAATTAGTTACCCCCATTCCGGTAACCTATGTTGTTTTTTGCCACTTTTGAAAAATCCGTGAACTTGTTACAAGACATAGATTTGCGTATTGTATGGAAAAAATGCGTAATATCTATGGCTGCCTTCTAAGGTTCTATCCTGTTGATATTAAACCTGTCAAACCCCTTATCATAGCTTATTAACTCCTTTTCTCCTTTTTCCTCAAGACATGCCTGTAGATAGCAATCTACTACACCATGACATTAATTTTTGATAGCTTGATAGGGAGATTCCTGCATTCGCAGGAATGACAGTTTGAAATTCTTCTGTCATTCCTGCGAATGCAGGAATCTTATCTTTGTGCCTCCGTGGTTTACATTCTACCTTTTCTATCCCATCCTCAAGATTATTAAAAAAGGCATAAATCCCTTTATATTTCTCGCTCTTATCAGCTAACAAAAACCGCAAGATAACATTTGTGTCTATTAATCTCATTCTTTCCAACCCTCGATAAATCCTATCGCAGTTGCTTTTTCAATTTCTTCTGAAGTAGGTTCTTTTTTTTCTTTTTTATATTTAGCAAAAACTCCAAAGAGATTATCTGTTAATCTTTCATTTCTGACAGGAATAAGTTTTATCCATTTATCTTCCGGAACAATCCTTACAAAATCACCAATATTAAGATGATATTTCTTTCTTAATCCTACCGGCATGGTTATCTGTCCTTTATCAAATATCTTCATTTGCATTTTCAATCAGCTCCTTAGTTGTATTATTAGCACAATCCTTTTTTCATCAAGTAATACTTTCCCACTTCACCGCAGAGACGCAGAGACGCAAAGGCACAGAGGGAAATCGTCGCAATCCCTTTTTCATGTAGGGGCAAACCCCCCGTGGTTGCCCTCTGTGTGAGGTCGCAATCCTTTTTTTCATCAAGTCTTCATTTCCCACTAAGATGGAGAATGTGAACCTGTCCCCGATTTCCGTTAATCCTCTCCAAATGGATCCTTCATCGTTATTGTGCCGTCAGGCAACTCGTAGTATAATCTTTTGTTCTTGGAATATACATTAGGCAAGCCTTTTTTGTGGTTTTCTTCCTGTGTTTTTTTTACTGCCCTATTGCCAATCCTTGTAATCTTTAGCAGCATTTCATAAGTCTCTTTTTTCATATAATCTCCTCCTTAAATAGAGAAAACTTACTTTCATCAATAATTTCAATTTCATCATCTTCCCCCACCGCAATCTGCAAAAATTCATCCTTACTATTTAGAAAAATCTTCCAACTATCTATTAATGTTCGATAGATATTCCAAAAATTAACCTTACTCCGATTAAATCTCCGTCTTATATCTTCTTCAGGAACAGAATGCCCACCTTTTTTTACCCTGATATCTATCCTGCGAATTGCCTCTTCAACACTCTCGACAAAAATATAAATCAGCTCTATATTATAATCATTCTTCTTCAATTTATTTATTTGGCGAACAAGATACTTGCCGGCAAGTGTTGTTTCAATAACAAATGATTTGTCATTGGCTATATATTCTTCCATTTTCTCAAGAAATATCTTACCTGCCTGCACTCGTTTTTTCTCTGTGTGGGAAAGAAATGACTCCATGAGTATTTCATCTGCATTCAAAAACGGCAAAGTGATTTCTTCGATAAACCCTTTTGCAAAAGTCGTTTTTCCACTACCATTTGGCCCGGCTATGATATATATTATTTTTTTGTTATTCATCATTTTCTCTTCTCTTTATGTTGTGTTATTCCCTAACCATGATATCTCCCTATCTTTTTCCCTGTCCCACTCTTATCCCTCCATATAAGTTTCACTCAACTAAGGGTGTCACACCTTATCATTCCCAAGATTTAATCATGATTACCTCTTTAGTTTCCCACACTATTGGGCAACCACAGGGAGTTGCCCCTACAATGCCCCAGTCGCAATCCTTTTTTCATGTAGGGGCAAACCCCCCGTGGTTGCCGCCCCTGTGTAGGTACGATCGCAATTCTTTTCCCATCAGGTAGTGTCGTGTCAACTGTTAATTGTCACATAGTTAATTATGTATGGACAGAGCCTGCCCCTGCGAATGCAGGGGGTGACAGAGGTGCTGCCTCCACTGTTTCTGCCACCAATAAGCGACCACAAGGGTCGCAGCTACAAAGATTCCCACACACAACAATCGATCACATCGTAGCTGCAGGGTGACAGGAGTGCTACTCCCTTGTCCCTGCTTAACGGACACCCACAAGGAGGGAGCTTCTCTGGCATGGATGTTATCCCTACAAATTGTTATGCGTCAAATTAAGGTTGACACGACAGTAGGGGCAATTCATGAATTGCCCCTACAATCAGTCGCAATCATTTTTTCATCAAGTCTTCATTTCCCACTGCACCCCTTTTTCATCCTTGCGGCACAAGCACTTACGAGCCCATTTTCTGTAACCTCCAATTTTCACCAATTTTCACCTCCTTTTTTCCTATATTTTAAGTATGATTAATGACAGTATCTTGTTGCAGCACAATTAGTTACCCCCATTCCGATAACCTATGTTGCTTTTTGCCACCTTTGAAAAATCCGTGAACCTGTTACAAGATATAGACTTCCGCATCTTCTGTCAATTTTCCCTTGCCCATCACCCTTGCCATTCCTTCACACTTTGCACATAGGGGATAAATCCTCACACTATCATTATCTGAGATCAACTTGTTTAATTTTGCTATCATTTTTTCAAGTAGAGGATAATCCATGATGCACTCAAATACACTATACTGTATTCTCGTGCCAAAGTCAAGAAGAATATCGGCTACCTTATTTCTTTTTTTATCATCCGGAATATCGTAGGAAACGATATAAAACATTGCTTATCCCTCAAACTCAAGTAAGCGTTCAATTATTAGCTGCCAGCCAGTAGGGGGCAGGTTCCAAACCTGCCGCCCTTCCAATATCCCTGTCAGCGAGGGATATAAAGGCTGAGATTCCTGCATCCGCAGGAATGACAGTCACTAACCCCCGCCAGCAAGTGATGCAAGGCATTACGATACAAAAAGAAGGGAGCCTTTCTGGCACAGAAAGACATAAAAGGCAGAAACGCTTCTGCCAGAGGGGTTGCCTCCTTGTTACCTTTATTTTATAGTCTTGGCTGATAGCTGAACGCTGACGGCTGAATGCTTACAAATGATACATACACATCACTGCCTTTTATAAAGGAGGATATTTCATAACAGTTCAGCTAACCGCAGAGACGCAGAGACACAGAGAAAAACTTAAAGTTTATTAGCCATACTCTTGATTCCATCCCTTAAGACAGAAACATTGAAATTGATCAATAGTCCAAGCCTTTTATCCATCATCTTTAGATAGGTTAGAATCTGTGCCTCATGAATTGGCAAAAGTCGTTCTACTGTTTTTAATTCTACAATGACTTCTTCTTCAACAAGGAGGTCAATACGGTAGCCACAATCTAATTTGACTTCTTTGTAAACTACTGGCAAATCAACTTGCCTTCTAAAATGCATCTTTGTTTTTGATAGCTCATAACACAAACACTCTTCATAGGCAGACTCTAAAAGGACTGGGACAAGTGTCTTGTGTATTTCAATGGCTGCACCAATTATCTTTTCTGTGATCTGATTAATTTCCATCCTCTGTGCCTCTGCGTCTCTGCTGTGAACCTTGCTGCATTGAACATCAAGCAGTATTTCATCATCTTTTTGTACAATAAGCCTATCCCCTGTTTTGCGAAGAATAGAGCCTTGCTCTGTTAGATACAGATTTGCCATCTTACCAGCCTCTTTTTTATCCTCAACGATTCAACACAGAGAAAAATGCGGTGAACAAATGCCTTTTTTGCATATATATGAAAACCAATAAATAACTTGACATAATAGTTGTAGCTGCAGGGCTTGTCCCTGCTTATGGGCGACCGCAAGGGTCGCAGCTACAAATCTCCACCTCCTGCCTCAGTCAGCGAGAAGCAACATGGCTCGTCCCTGTCCCTACTGTTATGTCAAGTTATTTATCGGATTGCATATATATTAACAACCCTAAAGGGTTTTCTACATTGTCTGATTTGAATGTAGAAAAGGCTTCAGCCTTGCTCTTTTCCTAAAATGGATTATGATCAAAGATAACTACGGCACCAGTTACTGGTGATGAGTATGTCAGCCTTCTTGCCTTTCCATGCAGGCTATGGGCAACTTTTAGATACAGCCATACTGGAGCAGCACCTGTTAAAACCACTTCTTGCCCTTCTTCAGCAAGCTTCTTTGCCTGCTGGATATATGAGTCAAGCTCTGATAACTTGGCTGTTTCATTAAATAATGTATGCAGATCTATCGTTACTATAATGTTCCTCCAATTTATTTAGTAAGTGGACACCAAAATTCATATTGTTTTGTGTCTCGATTCTGATGATACAATTTCACAGGTTTCCAATTATCAAATTCTGCACCAATAAGTACTCCTGACATAATAGGTCCAGCTATAAAAAGGTGTATTTCTGTTGCCTCTTTTGTTTCAAATTCTCTCCTTTTTATCCTCAACTGGTTAATGAAATCCTCCAGATTATGCTGTCTTAACCCATCAAAGTTTAGTTCCTCAATAGGCATCTTTGTCCCCTTACTACTTAAAAAAGCGCTCACCTCTTTTGCTATAGAACCACTGTGAGGTAATAAGCATACAGCAAAAGCATAAGGATTTATAGTTTTGACTGTAGCGTGATAGTCAATCAATTCTTTGAAATTCTCAATTTGTGGAGCATGTTTTGCAATTTGAATTAATGTTTTTTGTTGCTTTCGCAACTTGAACCACACCAAAAATGTGAAAAAAGC
>JAHIZN010000318.1 GCA_018814245.1 bacterium | reverse complement strand
CTTATCCTTACCCACAAGTCCAACCACCATTAATTCAGCAATTCAACAATTCATTAATTCAACAATTGACAATTGCTGAATCGTGGAATTGATGAATTGTTAATCATTTTGGAGTACATGTTTCTGCTGTTTTGCAGCATTTCCCATCAGAATTCTGTCCCCCAAAGATGTGGGTAAGGATAAGCTTGGGAGAGGTTAGGGGTGGGTTCTCTCCTCCTGAAGAGGGGTTGGAAATGTCAAACAAGCAAATCTGTCGAAATGTCAAGGAATACGAAAAGTGGCAGGAAATGAGGCTATGCAGTGCAGATTAGTGTAGATGTGGCTGGAGAGGCTGTGCATCGCTCACATTTTTTTCATTACAAAATAGAAAAAATATCTTGACAATTAAAGAAAGTTGTAGTACACTTTTAAGTAAGAAAAATCTTTCCTGTGCCGAGATAGCTCAGATGGTAGAGCAGCGGACTGAAAATCCGCGTGTCCGCAGTTCAATTCTGCGTCTCGGCACCATTTTTTTTACTCGCCACACACAGAGGGCGTGAATCGGAATAAACATGCCGGCGTAGCTCAGGGGTAGAGCAACTGATTCGTAATCAGTCGGTCGGAGGTTCAACTCCTCTCGCCGGCTCGTTTTCAGGTTGAACTGGGAGTGGCAATTGAAGGCATATCTATAATTATTTCCTGCCACAGTGCCCCGATAATCATAAGGGGATGTAACTACTCAGGTAAGTATCCAGAATTCAGGAGTCAGAATTCAGAATAGTCCCAAAGCAAGCTTCTAATAATTTGCTGACCTTATATCTCTCCTTCAATACCCCCATATCTTCTGCGAAAACTACGAGTAGGTGTTTTTATTCTGACTCCTGAATTCTGAATTCTGTATACCTGAGTAATTATAAGGGGACAAAAAAATAATGTCTGTTAAAACTTATAAAGAACGGGTAGTTGTTGGCTTTGGTATAATATTTTTCATAGCAGCGATTCTTATTTGCCGTCTTGTATACATCCAGCTATTGTCTGGACAGAAGATGAAAGAGTTAGCCTCTGCGAGTCAGGACAAGCTGATGAGTATTGAAATGAAACGAGGCACAATATACGATTGTTGTCAGCAGGAACTGGCAGTAAGTGTTGAGGTTGATTCTTTATATGCTTCTCCAAAAGAGACTAAATGCCCTGAGGCTGTTGCTGATAAATTAGCCCCTATCATTCAGATGAACAGAAATCATATACTAACACTGCTGAAGAAAAAATCCTCATTTGTCTGGATAAAAAGGAAACTTACTGCAAGAGAAGCATCACAGATTGTCAAACTAAACCTTCCTTCTGTTGGCTTTATCAAGGAATACAAACGACGATATCCTAAAGGAGAATTGGGGGCTCATATCCTTGGCTTTGCTGGAATAGATAATTGCGGGCTGGAGGGTGTTGAACTTTCTTTTGATAAGTCATTAAAAGGACCAACAAAATCTATTGTTCTGACAAGGGATGCAAATGGCCATATAATTGTAGATAAAAAGAATATGTCTTTTTTCTCTGATAAAGGATGCGATATAACGCTGACCATTGATGAAGTGATTCAATACGCAGCAGAGACAGAGGTAAGAAAGTCTTGTGTGAAGTATAATGCCCTTGGCGGATGTGCTATTGTTATGAATCCTAAAACAGGAGAGATATTGGCTCTGGCTTCATATCCTGTCTATAATCCCAACTATTTCTCAAGCTATCCAGCTCATTGCCGAAGAAATAAGGCTATTGCAGATGTGCTTGAACCTGGTTCCACATTTAAGCCCTTGATTGCATCCTGTCTTCTTGAGGAAGGGGTAATATCTCCATTTGAAGAGTTTTATTGTCATGGACAAGTCTATGTTGGCAACAAAATCATCCATTGTGCACATGTTCATGATAAGGTATCCTTTGCTGATGTAATAGCTGAATCATGTAATGTAGGGATGATTCAATCTACAAAACGGTTATCACCTCAAAAGCTTTATTCTTATTTTGATGCCTTTGGAGTAACAAAGCCAACAGGGATAGAATTGCCTGGCGAAGAAGGAGGGATATTATCCAAGCCTTCACGATGGTCGAAGATCTCTATGGCTGTATTATCCATTGGACAAGGAATATCTACAACCCCACTCCAGATGTCCTTAGCATTAGCAGCTATAGCCAATGATGGTATCCTTATGAAACCCATGATAGTAAAAACAATTAGGGACAGTAAAAATAAAATTATCAAATCGTATCAGCCAACCCAGGTTAGAAGAGTGGTTTCGCTCAATACAGCCAGAAATATTACTAAGCTGTTAAGAAAGGCTGTGGATGAGGGAACAGGTGTAAAGGCGCAGATTGATGGATATGCGATCGCTGGAAAAACCGGAACAGCACAAAAGGTTGTTGATAGCAAGGGATACTCAAAGGATAAATATATTGCCTCATTTATTGGCTATCTGCCCGCAGACGACCCACAACTTTTAATTACTGTAATCATTGATGAACCAAAAACAAGTGAATATTGGGGTGGGACAGTAGCCGCTCCAGTATTCAGGGAAATAAGCAAAAGGGTCCTCCCATATCTCCATCTTCTTCCAGACTCAAATATCAGGCATGGAAGCAGTACACAGACTGTGGTGAAGGAATAAGTGGAGCAAAGCAAGAATTCAAAATACAGAATTCAGGAGTCAGGAGACAGAATTCAGAATATTACACCACCTCATTTGATTTTCGAGTATTTATTGCAATCCATTAAGTAATTTGACGCATACCTTGTAGGGACATCCCTGCCAGAGAGGTAGCACCTCTGGCGGGTACTCTCCTCTTGTGGGTGTCTGTTGTTTCGTTGCCTTCATGGACAGAGCCTGCCCCTGCGAATGCAGTGGGGACAAGCCCTATCCCATATTATGAACTTGATATTCAAAAAACGATAGTTGATGAAATTGAACGGCGTTTGTCTGTATGCAATCAAACCGAATAATCTATCAATGAAAGCCTGCAAAAATCCGAATCCCTGCGTCAAAGCATTCTCAAACAAGCCTTTGAGGACAAGCTAACCGAGCAGTGGTGCAAGAATCACAAAGATTTAATATCCGGCGAGAATTCAGCTGAAAGCGTTGTTGGAAAGAATAAAGAAAGAAAAAGATGGCATAATCAAGGGGAGAAGAAAGTGAGTTATTCGATACATCCATTATAAACCCATTTTATCGAAATAAAAAAGGCTATTCTGGAAAGTCGTTGCCGAGCATTGCAGTCTGTCAATCAAGAGCTTATTGATCTGTATATGAAGGTTGGAAAATTTGTCAGCGAGAAGGCAGAAAAGGAAGGATGGGGCAAATCGACCGTAAAACAACTTGCTGAATATTTAGCCAAGAGCGAATCCGGACTTAAGGGTTTTTCTGATAAAAATATTTGGCGTATGAAGCAGTATTATGAAACTTACCGGACATGCCCGGTAAAACTCTCAGCACTGCTGAGAGTTTTACCATGGACACATCATATGTTCATTTTAAGCGGCTGTAAGACTCAGGAAGAACGCGAGTTTTATATTCGTTTGAGCCTTAGAGAGCGTTGGAGTTCCAGAGAATTGGAACGGCAAATTAAGACTTGTGTTTTCGAAAGAACCGTTCTTGCAGATAAGAAGATTCATCAAGAACTTAAAAATTGCCAGCAGAACATGTCTGGTGTATTCAAAGATAAATATGTGTTTGAATTTATTGACATTCCCGAATCTCATCATGAAAATGATTTAAGAAAGAAGCTTGTTGTAAATCTTAAAAAATTTATTTTGGAGTTTGGTAAAGATTTCTTTTTCGTCAGTGATGAGTACCGAATTCAGGTTGGAATGAGCGATTTTTATATCGATTTGCTTTTATATCACCGCGTTCTTCGTTGTTTTGTCGCCGTTGAATTAAAGTCATGCAAATTCAAACCCGAACATCTGGGGCAGCTTAATTTTTATCTTGAAGCCCTTGATAGAGATGTAAAGCGTGAAGAAGAAAATCCAAGTATCGGAATACTTCTTTGTAAGACCGTTGATGATGAAGTTGTTGAATACGCGTTAAGTCGCAATGTCAGCCCATCTCTTGTTGCTGAATATGAACGAAAATTGATTCCTAAAAATATTTTACGAGGCAAGCTTCATGAACTTTATGAACAGCTTGAAGAATCCGATGAGGTACCCGAACAGAAAAAATTGATGATAAAAGGAGAGGTAAAATGACTGAAGCATTAGTTTCAAAGGTTTGGTCGTATTGCAATGTGCTTAAAGATAACGGTGTCGGCTATGGAGATTATCTTAAGCAGTTGACAGGCTGTTACGGAATGCGTCTTTTTGTCATTTCGAGGAAATCCGAGAAATCTTAACCTTTTGCGAGTCAAGGAGTTAAGATTCCTCGCATTCGTTCGGAATGACAGTTCTGCCTATTCCGTAATAGCCTGTCGAGTAAAAGTTGATGACTAAACGATTACAAAGGAATAAACCATGATATTTAAAAAAGAAACAGCACTCCCGTCAGATAAATGGATTATCATCGGACTTGGCAATCCCGGGGAAAGGTATGGTCAGACCAGACATAATGTAGGATTTATGGTCATAAACCATCTCTGTAAATTACACAACATTAATCTTGGCCAAAATAAGTGTCAGGCAAGAATAGGAGAAGGAAATATCGAAGAGAAAGATGTGGTTTTGGTTAAACCAGATACATTCATGAACCTAAGCGGCAAATCTATTGTCGGATTATGTAATCGATACCGTGTTTCAGCATCTCAAATAATAGTTATTCATGATGATGTCAGTCTTTCTATTGGAAAGCTCAGGGTGCGTGCACAGGGAAGCTCTGGCGGACATAATGGGGTGCAATCAATAATTGATTGTCTTGGAACCAAAGAATTTCCAAGGATACGAATAGGAATTGGCTCACCCATGGAAGGGGTGGACATGGCTGAGTTTGTATTATCAAGGTTTGAAGAGAATGAAAAAATGATAATTATCCAGAGCATCGAAGCAGCCGCAATGACTGTGTCTACTATTATTGTTGCTGGTGTAGTGGCTGCAATGAACAAGAATTAGTACCTCGTCAACTCTCAATTGTCGGATATTTAGGATGTAGGGACAAACATGCCAGAAGTGCTCTCCTCTTATGGTCGTTGTCTCCATTGCTGTATTTTGAATTCTGATTCCCGGATATCTGATAGTACACCATAACATTAATTTCTGATACTCGATGTTCAAGTTTTTTGAAAAATTAATGGTTACCATAGAGGCACAAAGATAAGATTCCTGCATTCGCAGGAATGACAGAAGAGTTGTAATTGTGGAAGTAAATTCACAGCTCTTTTTTCTTCAACGATTCTCAGCGAACTCTGCGTCTCTGCGGTGAACAAATTTTTTTTCGTGGCTTGCAAAATCCACATGTTATTGAGCAATTACTTTGTTTCTAATTGCATAGGCGAAATCTTTCAATTGATTTTATCTTCCCCCAATATCTTTGACACAGTTTGAACATCCTTGTCTCCCCTGCCTGAAAGGCAAACAATGATAATCTTGTCCTTATCCATGGTCGGAGCAAGTTTAACGGCATGGGCAATGGCATGAGCAGACTCAAGGGCAGGGATTATACCTTCGGTCATGGCTAAAAGCTGAAAGCTGTCTAATGCCTCGGTATCTGTTACAGAGACATACTCTGCCCTGCCTGTATCCTTGTAGTAGCTGTGTTCGGGTCCAACACCCGGGTAATCCAAACCTGCTGAAACAGAATGGGTTGGTATTATCTGACCATTCTCATCCTGAAGCACATAAGAGAGGCTGCCGTGCAGAGCACCAACACTTCCCAAGCCAAGAGAAGCAGAGTGTCTCTTAGTCTCAATTCCTTCTCCGCCTGCCTCTACCCCTATAAACCTCACATTATTTTCCTCGTAAAACGGATAAAAAAGCCCCATAGAATTACTTCCGCCACCAACACAGGCAACAAGACAATCCGGAAGCCTGCCCTCAAGCTCCAGTATCTGCTTTTTTGCCTCTTGACCGATTATTGATTGAAAATCCCGCACCATCATTGGATATGGATGTGGTCCAACCACAGAACCAATAATATAATGGGTTGTGCCAACATTTGTTACCCAATCACGGAGTGCCTCATTGATTGCATCCTTCAGGGTTTTACTCCCTGAATCAACAGGGTTGACCTTTGCCCCAAGGAGCTTCATCCTGAATACATTCAACGCCTGGCGTTCAATATCCTCACACCCCATGTAAACCTCACACTCCAGACCAAACATGGCCGCAGCCGTTGCCGTTGCTACCCCATGCTGTCCTGCCCCTGTTTCGGCTATCACACGCGGTTTTCCCATCTGCTTTGTCAAAAGCACCTGCCCAAGGGTATTATTAATCTTGTGTGCACCTGTATGAAGCAGGTCTTCCCGTTTAAGGTATATCCTTGCCCCGCCAAGTTTTTCCGTAAGCCTTTTAGCAAGATACAATGAGGTTGGACGACCAGCATAAGACCTAAGATAATATGTCAGTTCATCCTGAAATCTTTTGTCCTCTTTTGCCTTCACATAAATACTCTCTAATTCCAATAGAGCTGACATCAATGTTTCAGGGACAAACCTGCCTCCAAAAAACAAATCGTTTGATATAACAAAATGACCAAGTGTATCAGGCAACATTTATTATCTCCTTTAATTTTTAATCAACTACCGAATGCAGAGGGTGACAGAGGTTGCTGCCTCCCCTGTCTCTGCCCCACCAATAAGCGACCACAAGGGTCGCAGCTACAAAGATTCCCACACACAACAATCGATCACAATGTAGCTGCAGGGGTGCTACTCTCTTGTCCCTGCTTAACGGACACCCACAAGGGAGGGAGCCTCTCTGGCAGGGATGTCCCTGCAAATTGTTATGCGTCAAATTAAGGTTGACACGACACTACTGTTTCGACTATATTTCCCTTCCAATTGCTTCAGCCACTTTCTTCAGCTCACGAACCAGTACTTCAAAATCCTGGGGCAACAAAGATTGCTCTCCATCAGAGAGTGCCTCTTCAGGATTTGCATGAACCTCAATAGCCAGCCCATCTGTCCCGCAGGCAACCGCTGCCTTAGAAAGCGGTGCAACAAGGGATCTCTTTCCGCCGCCATGGCTTGGGTCAACCATAACCGGCAAATGGCTCAATTCCTTAACCACTGGCACAGCAGATAGATCAAGGGTATTTCTTGTAGCTGTTTCAAATGTTCGTATCCCTCGTTCACACAGGATAACCTGCTGGTTGCCGGCATGCATGATATACTCGGCAGACATCAGCCATTCATTTATTGTCGCTGCATGACCCCGTTTCAACAATATAGGGTTTGGAACTACCCCGACTGCTTTCAGCAAGCTGAAGTTTTGCATATTTCTGGCACCTATCTGAATAATATCCGCATACTCGGCTACAAGCTCAATATCCTTAGTATCCATCAGCTCAGTAACCACAGGCAATCCTGTAACATCCCTTGCTTCAGCAAGATACTTGAGCCCTTTCTCGCCCAATCCCTGAAAGGCATAGGGTGAGGTACGCGGCTTGTATGCCCCGCCTCGCAGCATACAAGCCCCAGCTGCCTTCACAGCCTTAGCAGTCTCTATTATCTGTTCCCTTGACTCGACAGAGCATGGACCAGCTATTATCACAATCTGCTTATCTCCAATAGCTACATCCTTTACCTTAATAATAGTTCTCTGTGCCCGAAAATCCCGTGAAGCCATCTTGAAGGGTTTTAAGATTGGCATAACCCTCTCTACACCGGGAATGGCTTCAACAGGGTACAGGGATAATTTCCTGTCATCACCAATTACCCCAATAATTGTTCGCTCTGTCCCGATTGAAACATGAGGCTCCATTCCAATACTGGTAAGTTTATCTACAACATGTTCAATCTGTTCAGTCGTCACATCCTGCTTTAATACAATAATCATCTTACATCCTCCTCGTAAATAATTGCCATTATTTGTAATCGTTCAGGCTATAACATTAAAAGTGTAAGAAGGGGGATATGGAGATATGACATGAGATATGGGGATAATAATATAATCAATGCCTTAAAATCGAAGGGAAGATTACAGGGTTATCATTCCTAAGGGGATAAG
>JAHIZN010000317.1 GCA_018814245.1 bacterium | reverse complement strand
TCCTAAGATATACACCCTTTGTGGCTCTTTCCCTTTTTGTTGCAATAGCTATTAGCTGACAAGTTCCCAAATCGCTAACTTAAATTGAAGAAAATTATGATTTTGTCTGAAGCAGCACATTGCTTTGACCAATGAAATCGCTTTTTTCCAAGCCGTTCGGGCACGCTTGCTCAAGTTTGAAGGCGAGGGTGATAACAGTGATAAAAAGAATTATGAATCCGCTATTCGGCAGATTGTGAATCAGGCGGTTGAATCAACCAAAGTTGTGGATATTTTCGATGCAGCAGGAATTAAAAAGCCGGACATTTCGCTACTGTCTGAAAAATTTCTGCAAGATGTAAAAAAGATGGAGCACAAGAACCTTGCCCTTGAACTCTTGAAGAAGATTCTCAATGACGAAATCAAGGTGCGGCTGAAATTCAATATTACAGAAGGGAAGAATCTTCTGGAGATGCTGGAGGCATCAATCAAGAAGTACCAGAATAACCTTTTGACAACTGCCGAAATAATCGAGGAACTACTGGAAATTGCCGGGAAAATACGGACAATAGACGGCTTGGCAGAGAAGCTAAAATTGACGAAAGACGAATTTGCATTTTACACTGCATTGGAAATTAACGACAGTGCGGTAAAGATTTTAGGCGATGAGACACTGAAAAACATAGCCTGTGAAATAGCGGATAAGGTTCGTAGAAACGCAACAATAGATTAGACAATGAAAGAGAGTGCCAGGGCTAAGCTCATGGTCATTGTGAAGCGTACCATGAATAAATACGGATACCCGCCGGACAAACAACAAAAAGCCGTTGATACAGTGCTTAAGCAGGCCGAAGTGCTGGCGGATTATTGGGTAGAGCAGTGATGGAAGTCATCTCCACAATCATGGTATTAACGGTAACTCAGTTTATCTGATGATAAGCAAGAAAGGCAAGATTTACCATTTTAACAATCTAATCCGATAGATATATCCTTACAAAAAAAAGTAAAAAATGATAGGGGAGTTGGGAAAATGATGTTTAATGGCAAAATACAAGATTTGATTGAGGTATAACTAATGGATATACTTGATTTTCTTGCCCAAAATTTAATCTATCCGCTGATAAGCACCAAAGGGAAGGTGTTCTTCAAGTCCAGAGTAATGATAGAGACCGAGAAAGCCGAAGAGGTAATAGAGCAACTGCAGCTTAAGACCGAAGAGGACTGTCGAAGGGTTAGAGAAGAGGTGAAAAAACGAGCCGGACAACTGCGGGATAATCTGCCTATCCATAAATGGGTAAAAGAGGAAAGACCGCGAGAGATGCTGATTAAAGGTGGGGCAGATAAACTTTCCTTGTCCAAGCTCTTTGCCATAATCCTGCGGACAGGTCGGGAAGGGATAAGTGCAGAGGAATTGGCAAAGAGGCTGTTGAATAGGTTTGGCACATTGCGGGGGATAGATTCTGCACCTGTCTCTGAGCTCTGTAAGATTGAAGGGATAGGCGAGGCAAAGGCTTCTCAGATAAAGGCGGCATTAGAGATTGGCAAACGGCTATCTGTAGAGAGTGCCCAAAAACAGAAGGGAATTAAAAGCCCGGATGAGGCTATGGGCTATGTAGCCGAGTATTATGGTCCTTACCTGAGGGATGCCAAAAAGGAGTGCTTTCATATTATACTTTTAGATGTCAAGAATAAGCCTATTGATAATATCGAGATAAGCAAAGGCAGTATTGATGCGAGCATCGTTGACCCAAGGGAGATTATAAAAGAGGCAACATGGCAATCTGCATCTTCTATTATTCTGGTTCATAATCATCCATCAGGTGAGACAGAGCCATCAGTAGAGGATACAAGGATAACAAATACTATTGTAGATGCCTGTAAACTTGTAGGCATAAAGGTATTGGACCATATCATCATCGGCAGGAACAAAGAGGATTATTACAGCTTTGCAAATAAGGGGTTGATAAGGTGAAAAGCCGCATCCTGCCTATTGCCCATAAGGAATTCATCCAGATTCTTCGAGACCCAAGGACACTGGGGATAACCCTGTTTATGCCTCTTGTTAGCCAGTAGCAAGTGGAACAGAAAGGAGAAGAACCACAAAGGGTGTAAATATCGGTGGTGTCTCCCTTTTCTCCATTATCCCCCTATCTCTCTGAATATTCGATAAAACAAAATTGAATTTCACATTATACAATAAACCTGCCTGTAAGATGGCGTAAATGGGCAAGAGAGCATCTATTTTCATTCTATGTGTGTGTGAGATGTCTCAAATTTAGGGTGCTAAAATAGAGATGTTTTTAGAAAGATAAAATGGTTTGTAGGAATAAAAGTTAACAAATAAAAACAGACGGGGAGTTACAACACTATTTTGGATAAATAGGTTTTGGGGTAGTGTGAGTATAATATCCGTTTTTAGGCAAAGCAAAGATAAGCCAAATGAGCAGACAACAGGAATTGCACTATTCAAGGGCAACATTGTATTTTCGCAGAATATCTTCTTTGGTGATGGTCTCTATTATTCCTCTTGGCTTAGCAACATTCCTGTTGCAGAGGATAAAAACTTCATAAACATCAAAAATGGCATAACGGTTTTCATCAAAAACAATCAGCTTGTTACCATTTTCCTCATGTACTTTTTCTCTGAATTTTCTGATACCGGTTTCTACACCTTGTTTTGTTGATTTATCCTGAGCGTCCATCCAGTCTCTGAAGGCTGTGGTCAATGCCATAGTGATAATAGTCAGGTAAACATGACTACGAAAGGCATCGGCGCTATTTCTGGCTGGACGCTGAATAAACCATGCCTGTTTCGATTCACGGAACAGAGAATTTTCGATTTCACTACGAGCATCATAACCGTCATAGACTTTTAACGATTCTTTTACCGAATCGTTCGTAAGAATAACTAATATATCAGAGGAAGGATTGTTTTTCTTGTAGGGATCATCCAGAACAACTACAGCGTTTATTGGGTTGGGGACGAAATTGTTTTTGTTCTCATGGCTGCCGCTGCCAAGTTCACCATAAAAACCAGCAGAGGTAAGACCCTCTATGCCAACAGTCTCATAGTTGTCTATTACTGTATCTTTATTCTTGCCGTATCCAACTGTGCGTTTCTCTTGCCTGCTCTGACGAATTCCGGTGTCCACCAGTGCAAGAGCATCTTCATAAACAATCATATTGGTTTTGGCAGGAACATAAAAGATGATTTTATTACTGTTTAACCACCACATAAACTTGCCGTCCAGAAAACCGCGGTCAAAGGCAATAGAGGCTATCGTTGCATGGTTACCCAGATTATTAATAGCTTGCACCACCACCTCTTTGGCCATAATGATGTCGCTCACTTCAATGGTAGTAAAGCGTATGGCAAGGGGAAGATGGCTGTTTGGGTCCCATACTGTCCAGAGTTTGAATCCAAAAACGGTCTCCAACACCTTTCGGATACGGTTTTTACGATTGCGGAGTTCAGGTGCTTTCTCTTTGGTAACCTTTCCACAATCAACACAATTTTCTGTGGATTGTATTTCAGTTGCGTCCATCAAAGCATGGATTTTTTTTGAAAAAAAAGAGTTAGCTGCCAGGATAGAGATGATACCGTTAAAGAAATATTCCAATGCATGAGCTGTTATAGCTTCGATGTAAGCAGCAACAGAATCGGCACAGATTGGACCACGGATTTCGGTGAAGTTATCCTCTGGAACTTGATTGGCATCAATTGATTTGGGAGCAACTCCTCTGTTGCATGTGCCCATTCGGATTTGTCTGCCGTTAAATCCGACAAGACGCATCAATGATTGAGACCTGAGAAGTACCGGTTCGATATGCCAGAAAAAAGAGAGACCTGACACAATACGCATCATATAGATGAGTAAAACAGAGGGGAAGCTTATATTAGACTGTCGTTTTGTCAGATTGGGAGTAAGCACATCAAAGATGTTTGAGATTCCAAGGGTAGAGAGAAAGAAAAAGAACTCATCGAAGAGACCAGCTTCGCCGAGTCCATAAACCTCAGGAATGTCTTTGCCTGAAGCAAGGTCTTCAGTGATACCTGCCTGGTCCCTTTGAGCGGTACACCATGCAAGACGATTAGCGATATTTTGAGAAGCATTTGACTTAAGGTTTTTGTAAGTTTTCATACAAATAAGTATAGCATAAAAAAGAAGAAATGTCAAATGAGCATAATCCATAAGTGCTTATTATCATTAGACTTAGTTGCCCTTCATATTTTGCTTTTATGGGCTTTATTTGTTTGCGACAAGGGGGGAGACTTCTTTGAAATTTAAGGCCCTTTTTGACGGCATAGTGTGGCTGTAACGGCTGTTTTTGAAGGATGTTATGATTAAGGGTGGCACGCGAAAATTTCACCCTGATTACAATTTTTTTCAAAAAAAGTGATTTTTTTACTCTGTGTAATTAAAAATCATCATTCGTTTACAGAGAAAGAACCACAAAGGGTGTGAATTCATCAATACAACCCTTGTCAATCTCTTCTCATTTGCAATTACCTTGTTGTAATTATTTTCCCTATATATTTACACCCTTTGTGATTCTTTCTCTGTAATTGCATAGGTTGAAATTATCTAAGGCTTTGTTCGACACTTGATGGTTGATGTAACAGTAGTAATTATTCGCCGCCAATTGTGATTAAACCCCAAAGAGGTGACATTATTGTAGTTTCCTGTGTTATGGGGTGATCCTTTTATCGAATATTCAGCTATCTCTCTATTTCTCTATTTCTCTATCCCCCTATCTCCCAAGAATTGCGAGCGAAACAGGAATAATTGCAAAATGAGAAGAACTATTGACAAGAGGTTGCATCTTAAGGAGTTACACCCTTTGTGGCTCTTTCCCTCTGTAAATGAGATTGACACGATATAGATCGCTATCCCCAATTATCAGTTTACAATCTAACAGAAATAGTGTTACACTTACTACTGGCATGTGCGCCCACAGCCTGTCGATATTTTTATTGACATCTACTACTATATATGCTATATTATATTTTATTAAAATGTCTTAAGATAGGGGTGTAATGATGAGGATATTAATACTTAGCAGCTTAATAATATCTATTTTTATGAGTCCTGCAATTGTTGCGGCTCAAGATGTCAGCAACAGGGAAATCTATAATGAGATTACAGATCTGAAGGTACAGGTTGGGAAATTAGAAACAAAGATGGAAGAAGCACTTAAATCTGTGGATAACAGGATAGATGATATTAATAATAGAATAGGTGATATGATGGGATTAATGCATGTCATCATTGCTGGAATGATTGCCCTTATAGGGTTTATCTTATGGGATAGA
The DNA here is from genome assembly GCA_018814245.1 of bacterium. Lineage (GTDB taxonomy): Bacteria > UBA9089 > CG2-30-40-21 > CG2-30-40-21 > CG2-30-40-21 > CG2-30-40-21. Next base: position 19,815 of record JAHIZN010000317.1, on the reverse strand, counting down.
CGCTCAGCCATTGCCCCAGTTGTTAGACAAGCAAAGGAATTGGAAAGGGACAAGGCTGTTGTTTGGGAAGTACTCAGGGAATATGCAAAGAAAGAGCCTCGATTTGCAGAGGTATTGAGAATTGCAGGGGTATTGTAATCTTGTTCAGAAAGGAACCGAATCTTTAGGTTGCGTTATTTTACGCAGGTTAAAACCTGCGACTACCACTAATGTCGTATCAACTGTTAATTGTCGCATAGTTAATTATGTATGGACAGAGCCTGCCACCCCTGTTTCTGCCCCACCAATAACCAATAAGCGACCACAAGGGTCGCAGCTACAAAGATTCCCACACACAATAATCGATCACATCGTAGCTGCAGGGCTTGTCCCTGCTTAACAGATACTCACACAAGGAGGGAGCCTCTCTGGCAAGGATGTCCCTACAAATTGTTATGCGTCAAATTAAGGTTGACACAACACTAACCTGTGCAAGTAGAAAACACCACTTGTTGGCAGAGAAAGAATCACAAAGGGTGTAATTCCTTAAGACTATAGCCTCATGTCAGGTTCTTCCATTTGCAATTATATAAATTAATCGTCAATTATTTTCCCTATAAATTACACCCTTTGTGGTTCTTTCTTCTTTCGTTACAGACTACCCATTTGAGGCAAAAAAGAGCCAAAAACAATATATTGCAACACTCTTCAAGATCATTACATCATGTCCAAATTTTTTCCCTTGACAATCCATGTGAATTATGCTAACATTAAAATAGAACGGACAAGTCCGTTTCATCTTAAAGGGGATGACTATGGAAACGCATACCTCTTCTAAAAAACAAAAAAGAACTGAACAAATTCTGCAAGCGGCTATGGCTGTCTTCTCAAGGGATGGCTACCATAATGCAGATGTGGATGAGATAGCTGTAACGGCTGGGGTAGGCAAGGGCACCATCTATCGCCATTTTGAAAGCAAAAAGGGATTATTCCTTGCTGTGGTAGAATGGGGTATCTCTAAAATGAAGGAGAGTATAGGGGAGGCACTTAAGGATATTGATTCCCCGATTGAAAGAACAACACAGGCAATCTCTACCTACTTGAAATTCTTTGAAACACACCGCGGATTCTATCGTGTCCTGATTCAAGAGGGGACTGACTTTAGAGAAGAGGTTGGGAAGATATTCCGCGAAAAATACCTTCCCTATATACCATTAGAAGAAGATATGCGTAACGGCATAAAAAAAGGGTGATAAAAAATATCAATCCGCAAACCGCAGCCTTTGCCTTGATTGGGCTGACTAATGCTATCATCTATAAATGGCTGCTCAGCGATGAGGATTATTCGCTCACAGGTGAGTTAGAGACCATCTTAGAGATTTGGTTCAGGGGAGTCCTTGAGAAATGAAGAGGTTTTTGAGCGATAAATGGTTGGCATTAGGGGTGATTGTCCTTGGGGACATTCATGTGCATACTTGACAGCCCTGTTACGGAATAGAAATTCGGCACGAGGAGTATACAATATATTGCGATAATCTCGTCAGCAAGTACCATGTGTAGTATGGTGTTGCCGCTGCTTATCAGTTCTGTAACAGTTTGTCGACAGATAAATTACTGGCAATCGGCAGCTCGGTTACTATTAAGATTAATACAAGGGGGGTCAGCACAATGAAGGTCTTTACTAAAATCACTAAGGTAGCACCTCTATTCGTGGCTACATTTCTTGTCAGTATATTGGTGTCAACGGGATGGGCAGGGATTACGCCGCTAACGCTTGAGCAGGGTATTCAGATAGCACTTGACAATAACCATGGCTTGCAGGCAGCATCAAAAAGTGTAACCTCAGCCAAGGAAGGGATCGTTGAGGCAAGGGCAGGGTTTTTACCTACCATGCGGTTAGAATCGAGTTGTATCAAATTGGATGAAGCACCATCATTTGGAGTAATGACTATGGGTGATGATGTTATCTATGATGCCAAGGGTGTAGTAACACAGCCGCTATTTACCGGCGGAAAGCTCTCCTCTGCCTATAAACTTGCCCTGTCCAATTATAATTTAGCCGAATATGGGTATGAACGAGTCCAAAATGAGCTGATTTTTGGGGTAAAGGGTGCTTATTTGTGTATCCTGAAGGCATTGAAGTTTCAACAGGTTGCCAAGGATGCGGTTAAACAGGTTGAGGCACACCTGCGAATAGTTCGTAATCTCTATGATGCGGGTATAAACGCTAAGGTAGATGTGCTTAAGTGTGAGGTGCAGCTATCAACCGTAAGGCAGAACCTGATTAAGGCAGAAAATATGGTCAGCATGGCTAAGGCAGGATTTAATCAGTTATTGGCTCGTGAGTTGGACACAGGAGTTGAGGTTATTGACATCCTTGAGGTTACACCATGCAAGATAAACCTTGATGATTGTATTAAAGAGGCAGCAAATAGCCGTCCTGAACTCAAGCAGATGAAGGCTGCTATTGAGATGCTCAGGCAAATGGTAACAATAGCTGAGTCCGATAACTACCCATCAGTTGCTGGAATAGGAAATTACGATTATCAAAAGGGTAGACAGTCGGAGATTGAATGGAAGGGAAGTTGGCTGGCAGGGATTATGGTCAATTTTACCTTGTGGGATGGAAATGCAAGAAAATCACGGATTAATCAGGCAGAGGCTAACCTTGAGGCTGTCTATGCACAACAGCTTAATCTTTCCGATGGTATTGCACTTGAGGTCAAGCAGGCATATCTTAGTCTGAGTGAGGCTGAAAAAAATATCGAGGTAGCCCATGGTGCTATTGGACAGGCAGAGGAAGGTTTGCGAATCACAGAGGAAATGTACAAAGAAGGCTGTGCAACCAATACAGATGTCTTAGATAGCCAGACTATGCTTACTCAAGTGAAGACTAATTATTATCAGGCATTGTATGACTATAATTTAGCTCGGGCAAGATTACAAAAGGCAGTGGGAGGGAGATGAAAATGGAAAATGGAAAATGGAAAATGGATGATAGTATTGGGGATAATTTTAATTGTTGGGTGCTCAAAACCACCAGAAAAAACGACAAGGATAGAGGCTGTCAGTGTTACTGCTGCAAAGCCGTTTATTTCTGACATAGTTCTTAGCACTACACTGCAAGGGACTGTCCTGCCTATTCGTGAGGCAAAGATTTCGGCTAAGGCAGGGGGAAGAATCCAAAGTATTTTTGTTCAGGAGAATAGCTCTGTCCAGCAAGGTAATGTTGTGGCTAAGATAGACCCAACGGATGCCAAAATCAGGCTTTTGCAGGCAGAGGCAGGATTGGTTACAACTAAGGCGGGACTGAAGCAGGCAGAGACAAGCCTTGAACAAGCTAAAACAGAGTTTGATCGGGCACATATGTATTTTCAAGGGTTTACGATTAATATCATGACCTTAAGCGGACTTATCATTGCCATGGGCAGGCTGGTATTGGTATCCCTACACCATTTGGGACACAAATATTGCTGCGGGATGTGGCAAGGATTAAGCAAGAAAATGGACCAGGGACTATCAAACGATTCAATAAGAAGCGGCAGGTTACCATTAATGCCAATCTCTCTGGCCGTAAGCTGGGTGATGTTATGAAAGAGGTTAAAATTGCCTTAATAAAGATACCCATGCCCATAGGATATTTAATTGACTTTGGTGGTGAATATGAGGATATGCGGGCTACATTTCGTGACCTTATTTTGATGCTTATCTTTGCCATCGTCCTGGTCTATATGATTATGGCGGCTCAGTTTGAATCCCTGATTCATCCATTAATCATTATGACCTCACTCCCATTTGCTGCCACAGGTGTATTTTTGGCATTGCTTATCACAGGGCAATCATTAAATATCAGCTCATTTATTGGTATGATTATGCTGGTTGGGATTGTGGTAACCAATGCTATTATTCTGGTTGACTTTATCAATCAGCAGAAAAAGAGTGGATTAGAGACAAAAGAGGCAGTAGTCTCTGCTGCTAAGATTAGACTAAGACCAATCCTGATGACCGCCATCTGCACCTTCTTTGCCCTCCTGCCTATGGCTTTAGGGCTCAGGGAAGGGGAAGAGCAGATGAAAGGGCTGGCTATCGGGGTTATGGGCGGTCTGACCACATCTACCAGGATTACCTTGATAATTGTGCCGATTGTGTATATTATCTTTGATGACTGGGGCAAGGGAAGAAAAAGGGGTGGGTTGCATGAAAAACTACACAGGGAGATGACAACCAACTAAAAGGATTCAAGGGATCAACAGGCTGTTATGGAACTGCTAATCAGTGGCAACACCATATCATATATAGCACCTACTACTGTCGTGTCAACTCTCAAGTGTCGGATATTCAGGATGTAAGGACAAACCTGCCATCTGACTTGAGTGCTGTTGTAGGGGCAATTCATGAATTGCCCCTACTGTCAGACACCTGCCTACCGCCTCAGCGGGGCAGAGAGGGGTTCTCCTCTTGTAGTTGCACATTGTTTGAGCAGCCAATCAAGCAGCGGACAAAGCCTGCCCCCTGCGAATGCAGCTTATCCTTACCCACATCTTTGGGGGACGAAATTCTGATGGGAAATACTGCAAAACAACAGAAGGTTGAGTAGGAGATTCAAAGGGTAAGGGTACCTTTTAATGGATCAAGGCATATTGAGCCGCCTGCAAGGGTTTGGCAGTGTATTCGTGAAAAGATTGCAGCAGAACAGATGCTGCCGCAGGGCAGCTTCTTCGAATATATGATTGAACGGTTAAGGGGACTTTTGTCTGTTCGCAGGCAGGAGGCAGCACCCCTGTCACCTGTTTTTGCTGCAACAATAGCTTTTGCAATCATAATCCTTGCCTTTCTTTTTATACACATGCCTGAACAGAGACAGGTATTGGATATGGCAGCAGAAGATATTGTATCCCTGTCAGATGAGGGCAATGGTGCTATCTGTGATTTTGGGACAGATATAGAAAAATATTTTCTGTAAAAAGGAGGTGATAAAAGTGAAGAAAATGATTCAAGTACTAATAGTCGTGGCTGTGGGAATAATGATTATTGTCCCCACAGTATCTGCTGAGCCGCACGGAAAGATGGGCGGATGGAAAATGGGACACCATCATAAGCAAGCAGCGAAAGATATGTTCCATGATCTTAATTTGACTGCAGAACAAAAGGATAAGCTCAAGCAAAATCGTAAGGCACAAAAAGAGAAAATGAAGGAATTGCGAAAGCAGATAATGGCGAAGCATACAGAATTAAAGGATAAATTAAGCAATCCTGCTGTTAGCCGAGCTGATGTTGATCCGATTGTCACAGAGCTAAAGTCTTTACATGCAAAGATGATTGATTGCCGCACAGATGGGATTTTTGCTGTAAAGGCGATTTTAACCCCTGAACAGTATGCAAAGTTTCTGAACAACATGAAGAAAGAAATAAAAGACTGGAAGGATCGTCGTGATCAGGATGATCACGAGAGTGATTAGTAAGTTTGCGTTGCATAAACTTATAGGGAGGCATGATGCCTGTCATGCCTCCCTTATTTGTAAATCAAGCTACTGGCTGTGAGACATTCGAATTTGTGGGTGAGACAGAGGGCAGGCACGGGGGTCTGCCCCTACGGCATTGGATGTCTCACGCTCTGTGGCGGGGATAGGAGCAACCCCCCTGTGGTTATCCTCTGTGCCGGATGTCACCGCTGGCTGGGATAAGGGATGGATGGTAATGGATCAGTGAAATAGGGGAAATTGGACACACACCCCCTCCCCCCTCTCAAGAGGGGATTATCTGTATTCCCCTCTAATAAGAGGGGTTAGGGGTGTGTGATGTTTTTCACTAAAAACAGAAGATACCTTTTGCTAAGCAATTTCCCCCCAATTTACTGACCCATTACGGTGGATGTTTCCTTGAACCACTACACAACCTTCATGTGATTATCTATCAGGATTTCATAATGTGCAATCAGGAGGAAGAAATTTTATGGGATGTTTACCAAAATCTGTGCCAATAATAGCCGTTTTTTTACTTGCCTTCTCAAACACCTATGCTCAAGGTACATCCTTAAATACCGAAAGACCACTGTCCCTGAAAGAATGCATTCAGATAGCCATGGATAACTCATCAAAGATAACTATCGCTAAAAGAAGCCTGACCACGGCAGGATTAGTAGTAGAGGACGCAAAGGCAGAGTATCTTCCGAGATTAAATACTACTGTAGGTTATAATATTAATAATATCCACGATAAAATAGAGTGGACAGAAAACCATTATGATGCAAAACTATCACTGACAGAAACCTTTTACGATAATGGCAAGATACCTGCCAAAATTGAACAAGCTAAAGCCCTTCTGGAATCTGCCCGGGTAGACCTTCAAAAGATACGGGACGATCTGACCATTGAGATAATCAAGAACTACTATGAAGCCCTAAAAGCACAAGGGATGCTCAAGGTAAGGAAAGAAGGCTTAATGCAGGCACAAACCCATCTCAATCTATCCAAGGCAAGATATGATGCCGGGGTTGCCCCTAAATCAGATATCCTTAAAGCCGAGGTAGGTGTATCGAGTAGCGAGTTGGACATGATTGAAGCAGAAAATACCATTTCCTTAGCCCAAGCTAACCTTAATAATATTATGGGGATAGACCTAAATACCCCTCTTCTGATTTCAGATATAGACCCAATCGAACCAATAAAGATGACCATTGATGAATGTTTGGCTTATGCCTTAAAGAATCGTCCTGAAATAAAAGGGGCTGAAATCAATCTCCAGATAAATGAAATAAGCCTGAAATTGGCACAGAAAGAGATCTGGCCAAGTATTGCTCTGGAAGGAAACTACAATACCGATGTGACTCAATTCATCAATAAAAATGATTGGGGAAAGGCTTCAGGTTGGGAGATGGGTATAAAGGCAAGCTTTCCCCTCTTTGATGCTGGTAAGGCAAAAAGAGTGGTAACAAAAGCTAAGATTAACCTGGCAAATATCAGAACTAATGCAGATCAATTAAAGAAAGAGATTGCCTTAGAGATGAAAAAGGCATACCTGACCGCAAAATCGCAAAAGAAGGTGATAGAGACTACCGAAAAACAGGTGTCGCAAGCAAAAGAAAGCTTTGATGCCGCTCAGGGAAGGTATAAGTCAGGGGTAGCTCCAATATATGAGGTTGTAGATGCTCAAGCCTCTCTTAATAATGCCCAAACCAATTATGTCCGGGCAGTCTATGATTACCAAATGGCTATTTTTAATCTAAAGAAGGCTATGGGAGGAGAAATATGCGAAAAATAATTGTGGCCATTGTCTCGATAATCCTGATAGCAGGAATAATACCTGGAATAAGCTCCTGCCTCAAAAAGAAGGATGATAACGCTCCAAAGATAAAAACCGTTATTGTCCGGCGTGGGGATATGGTGAGCAAGGTTACAGAGACGGGTAGTGTAGAGCCGAAAACTACCGTAGAGGTTAAGTCAAAGGTAGGCGGGGAGATAGTAGGACTGCCGGTCAAAGAGGGTGATTTGGTCAGGAAGGGAGACTTATTGGTCGAATTGGATACAACCAACCTTAGAAACAGGCTCAGTCAGGCAAGGGCAGACCTTGAGTCGGCAAAGGCAAAACTCTCTACCTTACTGGCTGGAGAAAGACCTCAGGATATAGCCAAAGCCCGCGAGTCATTAAAGCAGGCAGAGATTAAACTTGAGGATACATCGATAAAATTGGACAGGCAAAATGGGCTTTTTGGTCAGGGGTTTATCTCTAAGCAGGATGTGGATACGGCACAAAGAGAGTATGAATTAGCCCAGAGCATCTACAACACGGCTTCCCTCAGCCTGAGTTTAACACTTGAGGGGGCAAGAAAGCAGGATATTATCTCTGCCAGGGCAAGTGTCCTGAAGGCAGAGGTATCTTATGAACAAGCCACCTCTGATGTGAATGATGCCATGATTTATGCCCCTGTCTCAGGGACAATTCTGGAGAAGAATGTAGAGGAAGGGGAGAAGGTTACATCAGGCATTGGTAATAGTAGCGGCGGAACCGTCATCCTCACCATAGGAGACCTTTCATCAATGAAAATTCTGGCAAAGATTAATGAGGTGGATATTACTAAGGTTAACACAGGGCAGGATGTTGAGATTGCCTTAGATGCCATAAGAGGGAGAAAATATTGTGGACGGGTTATTGATATTGCTTCTTTGGGTAAAGTAGCGAACAATATCGTTACCTATGATGTTGCAATAGAGATTTTGGGTGCAGGAGGCAGCAGGCAGGAGACAGTGGAAAGTGGAAAGTGGAAAGTGGAAAGTAGACAGGAGGTAAAAGGCAGGGGAGAGAGGGAAGTAGGCAGAAGGCAAGAAGCAGGAGACAGAGGGAAGGATAGAGGTATTGTTCGGGGGATTAATCGAATCCAGAACCTCGCATCTTCAAATGAGCAGCTAAAGCCAGGGATGACGGCTGATGTAGACATAATCACTGATAGAAAGACAGGTGTCCTCTATGTCCCACTTGAGGCTATTGTTGAGCATAGAGGAAGAAAGGAAATCCTTGTCCTTGAGGATGGCAAATTTGTCTCAAGGAAGATAAAAACCGGGCTGCAGGATGAAACTCGTGTAGAAATAATTGAGGGATTAACCGAAGGCGAAAAGGTGAAGCTGAATAGCCTAACCCCAAAGAAGGGGAAAACTAACTCCTCAAGCCGTTCTCACATGCCAGGAGGACCTCCCGGAATGGGGATGGGAAGAAGATAATGTTAATAGATATTCAAAATATAGCCAAGACTTACAAGATGGAAAAGATAGAGGTTTCTGCCTTAAGAGGGGTTACCTTCCAGATAGACAGGGGTGAGTTTGTCTCTATTATGGGCTCATCAGGAAGCGGGAAGACTACCCTGATGGATATTTTGGGCTGTTTGATGCGACCTACCAAGGGCAAGTATTTCTTGGAAGGGCAGGATGTTTCCCAATTAAAAGAGGATCAGTTGGCAGAGATTCGCAATAAAAAGATTGGCTTTGTTTTTCAGGGCTTCAACCTGTTAGCCCGAACATCCGCCTTGCATAATGTAGAGCTTCCTTTGATATATAATGATACCCCTAAAAAAGAGAGAAGGGAGCGAGCATACCAAGCATTGCAATCTGTCGGATTAGAGCATAGGATACATCATCGATCTAATGAATTATCCGGCGGACAACAACAAAGGGTAGCCATTGCCAGAGCCTTAGTAAATAATCCATCAATTATCTTTGCTGATGAGCCAACCGGTAACTTAGACAGCCAATCAGGGGAAGAAATCATGGAAATATTTGATAAACTGCACCGGCAGGGAAGCACGATTATTATGGTTACCCATGAAATGGATATCGCTAAACACGCCCAGCGGGTCATCCACCTCAAGGATGGACAGATTATGGAAGATGAAGGAGGTAGCTGTTATGAATCTTGCTGAAGGTTTTCGCACCGGATTAAACGGACTGGCTGCTAATAAACTTCGCTCAGGATTGACCATGCTCGGCATTATCATTGGGGTAGCCTCAGTAATTGCTATGGTCTCCATCGGTGAAGGGGAAAACAGGCTATTACCAAAAGGATTGAGTCCATGGGCTCTAATCTGTTGATGGTTCGTCCGACAAGGACAGACGAGGCTAAAACCGGTGCCTCCCCTGGATTGACGAATGAGGATGGATTAGCCATCTTAAAGAAATGCCCTTCTGTAAAAAATGTTGCCTGTGAGATTACCTTAAAGACTCAAGCTAAATATTTAGATAAAGACTGGGATACAAGCATAACAGGAACTACCCCTTTCTATCAGGAGGTGAAGAACTTCCATGTAGAGGAGGGAAGATTTATCTCTACACAGGATGTAGAGGAGTGGAAAAAGGTTTGTGTTCTTGGAAAGACTATAGTCAGGGAGCTTTTTAAGGAAGAAAGCCCCATTGGTAAAACGATTAAAATCAGGAATGAAAGGTTCACTTGTATTGGGATAATGGAGGCAAAGGGACAGACCGGGTGGAGGGATGAGGATGATGTGATATTTATTCCTCAAACCACTGCCCAGAAGAGGTTTACAGGTGATACAAAGGTTACCGGCTTACTTGTTCAGTCTAAAGGTTCAGGGGGTGCTGAAGCTGAAGATGTTATCTCCGAAATAGAAGCCATTCTGACCAAAAGACATAAGAATATTATTGACTTTGAGGTTCGAAGTCAGCAGGAGATATTAGATACCATGCAGCAGGTTACCCAGAGTTTTAAGCTGCTGTTAGGTGGTATTGCGGCTATATCCTTGTTGGTGGGTGGGATTGGGATTATGAACATTATGCTTGTCTCGGTTACTGAACGCACCAGAGAGATAGGCTTACGCAAGGCTATTGGTGCCAAAAGGCTGGATATTCTGACGCAGTTTCTAATCGAGTCGGTCGTCATCAGTGTGACTGGTGGCATCATAGGCATCGTTTCAGGGATAGGTTTGGGTGTAGGGATAGGTAAATTGATGAGTAAGGCTATGCCGGGGGGGACATGGTCATCAGTCGTATCCTTAAGCTCTATTATATTATCCTTTTGCTTTGCCGTAGGCATAGGTATCTTTTTTGGTATGTACCCAGCCAACAAAGCCTCAAAATTAGACCCTGTGGAGGCATTGAGGTATGAGTAGTATATCGTTTCAACCTGTGCAACCTGAGATTTAATCTACAGATTATGCAGATTACAGATGAGATGAAGAAGAAAAATCCGAAAGTATATAATTGCGTCTTTGCCATTCCTCTACAAGTTCACCGGATATTAATCATTGAATTTGTTCGACCTGTGCAATTAAGATTTATCCGCAGATTACGCAGATTACGCAGATTACAGATAAAATGGGGAAGAAAAATCTGAAAAGCATTGTAGCCAATAGGGGCAGGCCCCTGTGCCTGTCCTCTGTCTCGCATAGTTGTTGAATTTGTTTCGCAATTTCTTTAATCTGCGATCATTTGCGAAATCTGCGAGCATATTCTTTGTTTCCGTTTGTACAGGTCGAAAAACCACAGATAAACACCGGATGAACCATTACATCAAATACCTTCTTAACCGAATATTAAGCACTATCCCTAATGAGATCATTGTAATGAAGAGGGATGAGCCGCCATAGCTTACCAAGGGAAGGGTTAATCCTGTAACCGGCATAATCCCTGTGGCAATGCCAATATTAATAAATAGCTGCACTGCAATCATGCTTACTATCCCAGTTGCAAGCAAGCATCCAAACATATCCCTGGAAGAAAAGGCAATAGATATCCCACGATAGATGATAACACAAAAAAGAAATAATAAAACCGTAGCACCAATAAATCCTAATTCTTCACCAATCACAGAAAAGATAAAATCTGTTTGCCGTTCAGGCAAAAAACCTAATTGATTCTGTGTACCATTTAATAACCCCTTGCCAAAGAGTTTACCTGAACCTATGGCAATCTTTGACTGGATAATATTATATCCTGCCCCAAGTGGATCGATATTAGGATCAATAAACACTAATATCCTTTTTCGTTGATACTCTTTTAAGAAGCTATCTACTATCAGGGAAAAAAACATGCTTACACCTATAATTACATAGCTTAGTAAAAAATTGGTAAATTTCAGCTCTATAGAATGAAACATCTTTATCGCATAATATATCCCCACTATAATAGCTAATAGAACTATTAGGAAGACAATACTATATTCAAAAGACCCAAATATCTTGTATAAAAATGAGACAATACCAATATTGGCAAGCTTTGGTTGAATCTCTACCCAGCTTACAAAAAGGGTGATAATGATTACAAGAATACCTGTTGATGTCATAGTAACCAGATATATGGTGCGTATTCCGACAATATATAACATCATCAGAAATATGGGTACAAATACCAGAGTTGTGCCTAAATCCGGCTGCATCAGGATAAGAAGAACTGGTACACTTACTAATCCTATAGGCGGTAACAAATCATAGAGGGTATTTAATCCCTCTTTTTTGGTAGAAAGATATTCTGCCAGGACAATTATTGTAGCTAATTTTGCAAACTCAGCAGGCTGGAATGAAATAGGTCCCAAGAGAAACCAGCTTTTTGCTGACCTGACGGTTGGTCCAAAGAGCACACAAATTAACAAAACAATAGCGATAATAAAGATAAGTCGGGAATATTTTCCTAAAAGTTGATAATCAAAAAGAATGGCACCAGTCATTCCTACCAGCCCAAGTCCAAACCATATTGTCTGTTTTAACCAAATATCTTTAGCCCACTCAATGGCATGGGTTCCACTATAGATCGTGGTAATCCCCATAAGAACAATGAGAACAATAGAAACAAGCATGATGTAATCAAACCCGCGATGTAAATTATAGTTAAGCATTACTCACTCCCTCTTCTCTGTCATTTCGACCATCAGGGAGAAATCTCTCCACTGCCTTCACATGCAGATCCCTCGTCGAATACTCCTCGGGATGACACCATCCTGATAACCGATTACCTGTAACTGCTCAATATCCTGTGGCAATTCGCAGGAGGTTGAAAGCAACAGTAACTATTCAGGCAGCAAGAATACAGATGCAGGGAAAGAACCACAAAGTGTGTAAATTCTAAGAGATAAACCATTATCAAGCTCTTCTCATTTGTGGTTACCTTGTTATCGTTATTGTTCGTAATTATTTTCCCTAAGGAGTTACACCCTTTGTGGTTCTTTCCCTTGTAAATGTTCATCTATTGTTAATTGTGGCTTGCAAAATCCACAGGTTATTGAGCAATTACTAAATCCTAACTGCACAGCTCGAAAAATAGCACGCAGATAACGCATATTAGACAGATTTACATGGATTCCTTCTTTATATTGCGAAAATCTGCGGCATCTGCGTAATCTGCGAGCTATAATTCAGTCTCCTTAAGCCTCAAAAATACCTTAACAATTGCAGGGTCATGCTGCCATCCGGCATTAGATTTAAGCTCCAGACAGGCGTCACTATTACTCATCCCTTTTCGATAAGCACGATCAGAGGTCATGGCATCATAAGCATCAGCTACAGCAATAATTCTGGAAATAAAAGGAATATCCTTACCGCAAAGGTGTTCTGGATAGCCTGTGCCGTCATAGCGTTCATGGTGATGCCTTACCCCGGCTATGATATCGTGTATATCCTTAAATCCGATCTCAGCATGAGCTGTTATTCCTTGAGATTCTTCCATAGGTTGAAGGATGCGAACCCCTTTCATAGGATGTTGTTTTATCTCTTCCCAATCCTCATAATCCAGCTTCCCTTTTTTATGAAGGATTGCTTCAGAGATACCAATCTTACCCACATCGTGCAGCACCGCAGCTAATCTAAGAATGGTTTTTTCTTTCTCTGACAATCCAAGTGTTTCGGCTATTTCTAAGGAGTATTGTGTAACTCGTTTTGAGTGTCCATGAGTGTATGGATCCTTTTCATCAATAGCAAATGAAAGCGACTCAATGGCTGAGAAAAACAATTGCTGAAGACTGATATATAATCTTGCATTTTCAATGACAAAAGAAACAATAAAGCCCATGGTCTCTATTAATTTCATCTCCGTAGAATAAAATGAGTCCCCATCTATTTTATCGCCCAGATAGATAACACCAATCTGCTTATCCTTGAGCCTAAGGGGGACAACCATAACAAAGACATCCATCTCTTTACCGATAATTGACCTGCCCTCACGGATTGCCTGATTAATTAAGCCTTTTTCACAACTATATTCGATAAGTTTTTGAGGTATTTCATCAACCCCCTTTGATGCCTTTAATTCTAATTTGCCATTTACATTTAATTCGTCAATCAGGAGAATCCCACCCCATTTAGCCTTAGATGTAGTTACAGCTTCATCCATGATCTCATCAAAGACTTTTGTCAGATCAAGCATACCCCCTATCCTTGAGATAAGGTCATAGACAAGGGTTAGCTCCTCGTATGTTTCGAGGAGTTTTTGGGTCATCAAAGAAAGTTCGCAGTTTGTTGTATCCATAATTATTCACCTGCTATTTGCTGAACTATTTCCACCTGTGCGGTTGCGGATAATTACATCAAGTCTCGTTAGTCAGCAGCTATTGCAACAAGAAGAGGCAGCACCTTTGACAGAGAAAGAACCACAAAGGGTGTAAATATCGGTTGTGTCCTTAAAATCTCCCTATCTCCCTATTTCTCTATCCCCCTATCCCCTCGCGAAACAGGAGTAACCGCAAATGAGAAGAGCCCGATAATGGTTTATCTCTTAGAATTTACACCCTTTGTGGCTCTTTCTCTGTATTCTGAATTCTGACTTCTGTCTCCTGTATTCTTGCCGTCTGAGCAATTTAATCTCATGGAATTGCCACAGGATATTGAGCAATTACCATCTGCCTGACTATTTCCAAGAGCTTGCTCGGGGCAAATGGTTTATTCACAAATACATTTGTCCCAATTTGCTTGGCTTCTTCTTTTTGTTCATCTTCACCCCTGGCACTAAGGATAATTACTGGAATATCCCTTTTCTGGACAGATCGTTTTAGTTGGCGGACAAGCTCAATGCCAGTCATCAGAGGCATATTAATATCAGTGATAACTATGTCTGGTTTATCCTCTGATATCTTATTCAAAGCATCCTGACCATTAAAGGCACAAGTAACCTCAAACCCAGCCGCCTTTAGCTTAAACTCGATCATCCTGACAATAGCAATATCATCATCAACTACAAGAATCTTTCTGGGCATAATAGTCTCCTTTAGTTTAATGTATCCTCAATTTTCATTGGGTATATTGGATAATCGTTCAGTTATCAGTCTTCAGCAGTCAGTAAAAACATGTCAAGGAATGGCAGAACAGGTATCATTGCCTGTGCATTCCGCTAAGGTTTTATTGCCTTCTCTTGCTTTTGTTTAATGAGATCAATCTCGGATAATTCACCCGCTCGATTAGGCTTACCTTCTAAAATAGCTGCCATTTCAGCAGAGGTAATGCTTTCATACGGATCGAGTTCTATCGGTTTCAATTTATCAAAATCGATCATAATCGATTTCTGATATCGTTAACCAGAGGTATTTCTGCAAATACGCCCGGGTCATCAAATGCCTTTGAACCCGGGGTTGCCATTACATATCCGGCAGGCCGCCTGCCCTCGATTTTACTAAACATACGGGTGATGCGTTCGTATGACCAGTATTCTTTTGGCTCCTCATACGGGGAGTTTATGATTAATTTATCTATTGTTTTTGGCATAAAAAACTAAGCCTCTTTTAGCATTTTTTTATTTGCTGTCAAAATTGGTACTGATGTTGCTCTTGAAAAAGCAAAATCATAGTCATTGGTTACTATCTTAAATTTTTCTAAATTCGCCATTGTCAGGTAATAATTGTCGTTAAAATCAGATTGATCAATATTATCAAAAAGTCCCTCCAAGTTCATATTGCTAAAATTATCATCCACTCTTTTACTTACCTTTAATATCTGTGTCTTAACAGTTGTTTTTATGTCAACCATCAATCTTTGGTAATCATCTGTTTTTCTGAAGTCTCTTTTAAAATCCTGATACCTTAAAGGGGCATTACTCTTAAGTATGTTGAACTCCAGCCTTACATAGGCATTAAAAAACTCCGAAAGCACAAGAGAAGATATAAATATTGGAGACTTGGATTGAATTGCCTTTTTCAGAAATGCAGAATATTTCGTAACCGTGTCTTTTCCATAGTCGCCTATCGGACAGAATAAGTACATCCAGATATTGGCATCCAAGAAAAATTTGTCATCTTTGTTAGGGTTATAAGTCATAATATCTATGATATTATTCATCTCCCAATGCCTCCTTTATTGAAGCATCCATTGTTGCTTTATTCTTGAAATATTCTTTTGCCCTTTCAACTACTTTTTTTAATAGTTCCAAATCTTCTCCAGTCATATTTTCCACTTTAAGCCGTTCCCTTAAAAACGGGCTGTCGTATTCATTGTATAATTGACCAATAGCCGCGTTCAAAAAAGTAGATGTGATAAGCTCTATATTAATGAAATCAAGGATTACTTTTACCTCCTTCTCTTTCAATCCTTTCGCGATCCTATTATACAACAACTCTCCATCTTCCGATGATACTGCTGCACTACTGCCAATTTGTTCAAAAATATTAACTTTGATTTCCTTCATAGCTAATCTCCTTTTCAAAAAATGTTATCTCCATCTATCTCCGATGAAAGACAATAATGACCTTGATCCGCAATATTAAATTCCAAATTAACGATTGTCCCGGGAAATGACGAAGAAAAAACATTGCTGCTTTCATTATCAGATTTTTGTTCCCAGTATCCATTTGCCGAAACAATCTGAATTTTACCGCTATTCTTTCTCAAAAATTCACATATCAAACTCAAACCTAATCCGCCCGGTATTTGTCCACATTTCGTGGTATTTCCTTCAGCCACAGCCCATTTTATAGCATCTTCGCCGGATAAATCATTCTTTACATACTCGGTTACATTCGTTTTTATTGTCTTACCAAGGTCAACTATGGTAAAATCTAACCTCTTTTTTGTACGGAAATACTGCCCACAACTAAATATGTTATTACAATGTCCATGAATAACAGCATTCTGGAATATTTCCAAAATGCTCTTGTTTATCTTTTTTCTGAGTAAAACAGACATATCAGGCATAGCTTCTTTTGAAAGTAGTTCACTGTCAAGATAGTCTTCAAAAAGCTTTCCTTCTGTTATTTTGAATTTTCTGTATTTTATTGTTGTGTCGTAATAATCCGGTATCTTCAATCCGCCAAAATGGCTTAAAAAATGATTCCTTGAAAGCAGGACTTTGATCTTTTCTGAAACACCTTTAATCTTAATATCATTTAACATATCTTGTGAGCCGCTTAATATAGCTCCTAATACAGCTGTGAGATTCGCATCAAACCATTTAGTTTTGCTAAAATCAAGCGGTATATCCTCAAAATAAATATCGCTAATCTTATTGCTTAAATCTACCAAAGTATCATATCCACCAAAATCACTGCTAATATTTTGAGGAAATTCAAACTGCATATTATTCTCCAAGCCGTATGATTCTTAAACTCTCAATACCTCGGTCATCAACAATTTTAACAGCACACTGCTTATATTCACCTGCTGAGAATGGAAGTGAAACAGTCCCACGATAAGCCTCGATTAATTCCTGATCAATTTCTGCTTTCAGGTTCTTTGCCAGCCTTCCCCAACCCTCGGTATCAGACGACATGGGAAAGAATATTTGCCGAGGAAAAAGGCTTCTGCCATTATAATCAGAGTCAAGCATCCACATAGCAATATTTCTATCGCTTCCAGATATGACATTACCGGTTTTAGTATCGTAATAATCAAATCCTCTGACTTCTACCTGAAATTTGTCTTTATGCTCACCCTCTTCTATTTTCTTAAGCTGCACATCAGGCTGACCTAAAAGCCAGAAGCTGTCATTACTCGTGCGTTTTTTCTTAAGGTCATCAGTGAAAAGGTCGGCATTCATCTGAACACGCAAAAGCATTACCCCAGGCCAATTCGTCTCGTCAATATCCTTTGCCGCTTCAGGGTCAAACTGAAATGCGGCAAATAAAATAATATCTGCTTTAGGACGAAATAATTGTGCTTCATCAAGGGCAAGCTCAACCTGACACTGTTCCATGGGTGCGTATTCAGGACCAAACACAATAAGTACTCGCTGACGATCTGTATCATTCTCTGGTTTTGTTTCTGCCTCTGCCTGAATATATTTTGTGCCGGACATTGGCTCTACCCGGCTAAATTTAATATATTGTCCACCCTTGCCGCGAACACCATTATTCAAAAGTTCATCCCGCCATTCAGACTGACGAAGTGTTTCACCAGAACGCGATATTGATACATCAGATGCGTTGTCTTCCGCCAATTCATCAAGGCTTTTTGAAGTAGGTGAAGGCACTGCCTCAACTGTAAAGGGACCGGTTACCCGTGCCTTTTTATTGTCCATATAAGGCTGATCATAAAGGGTTTCCTGTCCCGGTGGTTCGTTGTTGGCGATTGACTTGAGTGTAATGTGCGGAACAGTCTTGTATTTGAATCCACTGCCAACACCATCTTCTGGGTGCAATAACTCGTAATAGTCATACAAGGCAGTCATTAGCCGCTGTTTGGCAAGGGTTAATGCCACGCGTGAAGTATCACATGTAATCCATCTTCGTCCCCACTGCTCTGCAACATAAGCGGTTGTGCCGCTGCCGCAAGTGGGGTCAAGGACAAGGTCGCCGGGGTCGGTGGTCATGAGAAGGCAGCGGGTGATGACCTTAGTGTTTGTTTCAACAACATAGCGTTTGTCTGTGGCAAAGCCTGCAAACCCGGTATCCATCCAAGAATTATTGACAGGCATTACTGGATAGTCGTCAATAAAGCGAACATAATTCAAATTGTTTCCTGCGAATTCTATCCGATTGGCTTTTCTTAGCCGCTCCATTCCATCAGGATAATTTGCCTTCCAGTGACTCGATGGTTTCGGTCGAAATGTTTCACCTTCAAACTCAAATGCCGTATCATTAGATGCTGCTCCCTGACTCTGGAGATCCCCAATCCGGTAAATGCGTGAACCTGACGGAATGGCGATAAGTCCTTCACGCTCCTCACGGCTCATTGGTCGTCGGATTCCATCTTGTAGTTCCAAGTACTTATACGCTTCATCTACTGTACGCATGTTGTTCTTCTCAAAGAACAATTGTCGGTACTTGAGTTGCCCCCTGTCTTTGGCATACCAAATAAGATAATCACCAACTCGACTCAGTGTCGATGTTGCAAAGCCGCTGGTTGTTGCAAAATAGATCTGGGAGATAAAATTCCCCACCCCAAACACCTCATCCATCAGCTCTCTAACATGATGCACATTCTCATCACTAATCTGTACAAAAACACTTCCGCTCTCAGTAAGCAGCTCTCGTGCCAAAAGCAACCTATCTCGCATATAAGTCAGATACGAATGAATACCCAACTCCCATGTATCACGGAAAGCCTTAATCATCTCTGGTTCAGCGGTTAAATCCTCATCCCTGCCGTCTTTTACATCTCGCTTATTCACAAATGGCTGAAAATTGCTGCCGTATTTAATCCCATATGGCGGATCTATATAAATCATCTGCACCTTGCCTGACATCCCTTCTTTCTCTAATAACGAATTCATCACAAGAAGTGAATCCCCTGCAATCAGACGGTTTGACCAGTCATGCTTATGCTTATAAAACTCAACTGCCTCACGCAAGGGTTGATTATTGTATAACTCAAAAAGCGATAGTGGCTTACCAGTACCATTTTTCTTTTTTACCGCTTTAATAATTGTTTGCGGGTCAATTCGTTCATGAACATGCAGGGAAACCGTCGGCACTTCAAATGAGGTATGTTCAGCCTTGCCAGCCCAGTTAAGGTAGGGCTGCTGCCGCTTCTTCAATTCCAAAAGGGCAGCCTTTGTATCCTCTATGGATTGAGCAGCAATTCCATTATCAATGATCAATTCAATCTCATCTCGCCGTGAATCAAACTGAAGCTGCGGGTCAAGATGAGGATCATAGGCATAACCCTTTTTTCCGCTATCCTTATCAGTTTCAGGGGTTACCAATCCCACTGGTGGATTATTAATGCGTTCCTTTCCCTTATGCTCGTATTGTTCCAGTTCCTTCTTTTTTATTTGTTGTGGTTTAGTCGCCATAAGATTCCTTCTCCTTCATCCATTTTTTATGGTCTTTTGCTATTAAATCCGTAACTATTCAGCTATACAAATGTGTAAGAAAGGGGAAATGGGGAAAAGGGAGAATCGGAGAAAAAATCTTAATCTCTTTTTCTGATTCAAAAAAACAATTCTTGTAATTTTATCAGTTAATTCTTCTTTTCTCCATTTC
>JAHIZN010000316.1 GCA_018814245.1 bacterium | reverse complement strand
ATTATGGCAGGGACAAGCCCTGCAGCTACAGCTATTCGTGGGAAACTTGTAGCTGCGACCTGCCAGAGGTGCTCTCCTCTTGTGGTCGCCGTCTTCATTCTGTATTCTGACTCCTGAATTCTGTATGCCTGAATAGTTACTCGTATTTTTCACTTTGACTGCAAGCAGGCTTTCTTATCCTGAATTCTTTCTTCTGGATACCTGTTAACTTAATAACCATACAGGATGGTGATAAAGATGTCTGATTCACATGCTCGTTTTGAAAACTGGGAATATCCAGAGATTAGGGAAGGGGAATTAACTAAGTATAATTGGGCGGTACAGCATAAAGACAAACTAAAGCTGGGATATAAAACAGATATTGGAGCATTTACATATATTAATGCAAAGTATGGGGTTGTGATTGAAGATCTTGTTCAGATAGGCTCTCATTGTTCTATTTATTCTGTTTCTACTATTGATGATAAAAAAGGTCAGATAACATTAAAAAGAAATTGCAGGATTGGCAGTCATAGCATTATTATGCCTGGTGTAACTGTTGGTGAAAATTCTGTTGTGGGTGCTTTTAGCTTTGTGAATCAGGATGTTGCGGATAATCAGGTTGTGGTTGGGATACCTGTCAGATTTTTGAAAGCATTGGATAGCTGCTCAGATAGCAAGAATACAGAATCCATGAGTCAGGAGTCAGAATAAAAAAATCTACGGGATTCATGTGATTTTTTTTTGTTATGAACAGTTGTGTCTTCTGAATTTTGTCTCTCTTGTAGCATAATCGCTTCCACTATATATAGTATGTCTCTTCTGCTATGGTAGAATATGTATTGCCTCATTATTTATAACTATAAAAAAACAAAAAAGATATAAAAAATGCTTGACAAAAACGAATAAGTGGTGTAATATGGTCGTTGTGGAAGGATATTGATGGGAGATTGATAGAAAGTGGTGGAAGGTGGAGAATGTTTCTTGGAACATATTTTCATAATATCGATGAAAAGGGTCGAGTTATTCTTCCTGCATCCTTTCGAAGGGCATTAGAGGAGCAAGGGGCAAGTAATAGGATTATTATTACCGGACAAAATAAATGCCTTTCTGTGTATACTCGTGAGGAATGGGAAAAATCTGTAGAAAAGATGAAACAGATAGCCATGGTCAAGCCTGAGGCTGAATATATAATTCGCAGAATGTGTGCAGATGCTGCTGAGTGTGGGATTGATGAGCAGGGGAGATTGAATATCCCAGTCAATCTCAAGGAATATGGGGGATTTAAGAAAGAAGTCGTTACTGTTGGAAGAATGAACAAGATGGAAATTTGGGATAAAGGATTATGGGCTGCTGAGTATCAAAAAATGGTGGAGACATCCTTGTCAGAGAGTGTTACTAAAGAATTAAATGGGTTATGGATTTGATGGATCAAGTGCATATCCCGGTAATGATTAATGAGGTTGTTGAATATTTAAGACCAGAAAAAGACAAAATCTATGTGGATGCAACCATTGGAGCTGGTGGACATTCAGAAGCCTTATTAAATCTTGGTGCAAGAGTTATTGGAATAGAGCAGGATAGAGAGATTCTGGAGCTGACAAGACAAAGATTGGAAAGGTTTGGGGATAGGGTTATCTTTGTTAATGATAATTTCAAGAGACTGCCCCAAATATTGGAAGAGCATAATATAATTGAGGTTGCAGGTATTCTTTATGACCTTGGGCTTTCTACCTTTCAAATAGATTCTGAAAGGGGGTTTAGTTTCCAGAGGGATTGTCCATTAGATATGAGGATGGATGGCAATCTTGAGCTTACTGCAAAGAATCTGGTTAATGAGTACCATGAAAATGAGCTGTCTCGGATAATCAGGGATTATGGAGAGGAGAGATGGGCAAGGGGAATTGCCAGATCAATTGTAAGAAATCGACCCCTTGATACTACCTTTCATTTGGTGGAGGCTATCCGAAGAGGGATACCAAGAGGGGCAAGATACCCCAAAATACACTATGCCACCAGAACATTTCAGGCAATAAGAATAGCGGTTAATGATGAATTAGAGGTATTGGATGCCTCTTTAAGCACAGCTATCTCAAAACTAACAGAAGGAGGAAGGATTGTGGTTATTTCCTTCCATTCTCTTGAAGACCGTATCACAAAATGGAGTTTTCTTCAGGAGGCAAAGGAAGAAAGGCTGAGAATTATAACCAGAAAGCCTATTATTCCTCAAGAATCAGAGATAAGATCAAATCCTGCTTCGAGGAGTGCTAAGCTGCGAGCAGCTGAAAGAATATGTCAAAATTATCTATCACCAGAGTAACCAAGAATTTCATTTAATCCTTGGTTACTCTGGTGCCACGGACTCGCACAGAGAGAAGTAAAATTGGGAGGGTCCTTTCTAACTGGGATCTGTGTGAGTCTGTGGTATGATGATAAAGAAAACATACAAAAGTGTCGATAATAATAATTAAGGCAGGGACAAGCCCTGCAGCAATTAAGGCAGGGACAAGCCCTGCAGCTACAGCCTTTGCGGAGATTTGTAGCTGCGACCCTTGTGGTCGTCGTCTTCATTCTGTATTCTGTATGCCTGAATAGTTACGAATATGTTCAGGTTATTTAGTTGCGATGCCTAAGTGGTCGCGGCAGAAATGAGGGATTAAGAAAGAGGGATTTATGGGCAAGTAAGTAGTGCCTTGATTTTTCTGATTGTTTCTGAAAATTTACTAAAAAAAAGGGGGGGATTATATTGTATTCTGAAGAAGTATCTTCTTTGGGAAAAAGGAAGGGTGAAAAATTGATAGCCTTACTTGGTAATCCTAAAAAATCTGTGGTGAAACGAACAGTAGGGGTATACATCTTTTCTGCGATTGGTGTACTGTTTATTGCTTTCTGGTGTATCTGGCAGCATATTCAGGTTACATCTATGGGTTATGAGATTGTTAAATTGCAAAAACAAAAGATGGAAACGGAAAATATTCGCACCAGTCTTCAAATAGAATGTGCTATCCTGAAATCTCCACAACGGATTGAAGATATCGCTCAACAAATGGGCTTGAAATTTCCGGACAGAATAGGAGTTGTTCGTCTTCCTCAAGTAGTAAATTCATCTGAAAAAGAGATCAATTCTAAATGGGCATGTATCTGGAAACAAGTGCCCAAACATATAGCCAAAAGTTTGTTTGATATAAATGAAGCTGAGGCAAGCGTGGAAAAATAATTATGAATTATGAATTAAAAATTAAAAATGAAGAAATAGACAGACAGTAAAAGTGCAAGTACAAGTAATGTCCTATAGTATTTCCTCCTCTTCTCTTATTCATAATTCATAATTCATAATTCATAATTTTTAATTTTGAATGTGGGGGGGGGAATGCGGCTTCAAGACCTGATAGGGGTTCTGGATGAAAAATATGTCTACGGTAATTCAGACATACAAATAAATAATATTGCTATTGACTCCAGGGATATTATTGATGGTTCTTTGTTTATATGTGTTCAAGGATTTACCGCTGATGGACACGACTTTATCCAGCAGGCTGTAGAAAAAGGGGCAACTGCTGTTCTGATTGATAAAAATGTAGCTGTTCCATCAGGGATCGTTTCCATAAAGGTTGCCTCAACCCGCTCGATAATGGGTAAAATAGCCTCTGCTTTTTATGAATTTCCTTCAAAAAACCTGAAAATGATTGGAATTACCGGAACCAATGGTAAAACCACGATTACCTATCTTATCGAAGCCATTCTTAATGCAAATGGATATAGTGTTGCCAGACTTTCTACTACTCAATACAGAATTGGAAAAGAACAGATACGAGCCGCACATACTACCCCTGATTCTATAGAATTACAACAATTACTAAAGAAAGCTGTAGATTCTAAGTGTACTCATCTTGTTATGGAGGTTTCATCTCATGCCTTAAGCCTTAATCGGATTGATGGCTGTGAGTTTGATGCCGCAGTATTTACCAATCTGACCGTGGATCACTTGGATTTTCATCATACTCAAGAAGAATATCTTGATGCAAAAACAAAGCTCTTTGCATCACTTGGGAAGGATAGTAACAAGGGACTTCCCAAATTAGCTCTCATTAATATAGATTCACCATTTGCTAAAAGAATCATTGAGGCTGCAAATCCAGCACTCGTTCATGTCCGTGGGTATGGATGCGAAAAACAAACAGATATTCTTGCCTCTGAGATAGAAACAACCAATGATTATACCACATTTCTTTATCAAGGGGTAAGATTTCGCTTGAATTTGCTGGGAAGGTATAATGTTTATAATGCCCTTGCTGCCATAGGGGTTGGAGAGGGTGAGGGGATAGGATTAGATGTGATACAGCAGGCACTCGAGTCTGTAGATGGCGTACCGGGCAGGTTTGAAATGATACGGTGTGGACAGCCATTTACAGTCATCGTTGATTATGCCCATTCACCCGATGCCCTGCAAAATGTCCTTCTAACCTGCAAACAGCTGTCTCCTGCAAGGATAATCACAGTTTTCGGCTGTGGCGGTGATAGGGACAGAACCAAACGCCCTCAAATGGGAATGATCTCCGGCGAGTTAAGTAATGAGACAATCCTCACCAATGATAACCCAAGGACAGAATTGCCTGAGGATATTCTTGGTGAGATAGAGGCAGGGATTAAACAAACCTCTGGTTCGTATCAAGTAATCCCTGACAGAAGGGAGGCTATCTTTTATGCCATTTCCTCTGCCAGACAAGGTGATTTGGTGCTTATTGCCGGAAAAGGGCATGAGGATTATCAGATAGTGGGGGAGAAAACTATTCACTTTGATGATCGGGAGGTAGCACGGCAGGCGTTGGAGGAAAGGAGGATATGAATTAAAAATTATGAATTAAAAATTAAAAATTGTGGGACAAGAAGTGGAAGGCTAAAGCCATTTGCTACAAATGTCCTCACCAACAGGGACAATGAATGAAAAAACATCAATCCTGAATTTTTCACACAGAATTGCTGATGATTTTCCTTCTCTTCCCCATTTTTAATTTTTAATTCATAATTTTTAATTATACGAGAGGATATGATCCCAATTAGTGTTAATGAAATCTTAATTGCGACTGATGGTGAGCTTATTTGTGGGGATAGGGACTGGTTGATTGATGCCGGGGTTTCTACGGATAGCCGCCAAATCCTTCCATCTCAGCTTTTTATTGCCCTTAAGGGTGATCGTTTTGATGGTCATGAATTTATCCAGCAGGTGATTGACAGGGGTGTTTCCGGGATCATCTTCTCTGATGAGTTGGGGATTGAATGTGTGCCAAAAGGGGTGTTTGCTATCAAGGTAAAGGATACCCTTATTGCCCTTGGTCATTTGGCTGCATATTATCGCCAGAAGTTTGATATTCCAGTTATTGGCATTACCGGAAGTAACGGCAAAACCACAACCAAGGAAATGTTGGGGGATGTTTTAAGCAAGCAATGGAGAGTGCTACGAAATAAGAAAAACTTTAATAACGCTATTGGGCTTCCCTTGACCTTGCTTGAGATGGATGCCTCTACTCAATTTTGTGTGGTTGAAATGGGCATGAATCATCCGGGCGAGATTGCCTATCTGACAAATATTGCCAAACCCACGATTGGGGTGATAACCAATGTTGCCGAATCACATATTGGCCACTTTGATGGTAAGGAATCAATAGCCAGGGCAAAGTTTGAGCTGATAGAGGCTATGAAAGGGCAAGGGATTGCGATTCTGAATGCTGATGACCCATTTGTGGCAAGGATGGCTCAGCAGTATAAGAAACATGAGACAGCCCCTCTGTCAATGATTACCTTTGGTATGAATGAGAAGGCAGATGTTTTTGCTGCAGAGGTTAAAGAGGATGACTCAGGAATAAGGTTTAGTGTCTTGTTGAATGGTGGAAAATGTCAGGAGATATTCATGCCCGTCCATGGACAGCATAATGTTTATAATGCCATGGCTGTTTGCGGAGTACTGTCTGCACTGGGGCTGGATTTGAGTCTGGCAGCCTCGGGCTTGAATGAATTCAAGCTTCCTGACTCAAGGATGGAAATAATAGAAAGGCACGGACTAAGGATTATAAACGATACCTATAATGCCAATCCAGGTTCAATGAAGGCTGCCTTATTGACCTTGAAAGGAATTACCTGCTCTGGACGCAGGATAGTGGTTATGGGTGATATGCTGGAATTGGGAAAATGGAGCGAGGAATTGCATCAGGAGATAGGGAGATGTGTAGGGGATGCAGGTATTGATGTGTTGGTGACCGTTGGACAGGATTCTGCCTTTGCCGCTTCTGAGGCAAGGGTCAGAGGAGTGGAAACATTTGCTTGCAAGGATCATAGCGATGCCCTGACTGTCTTAAAGGGGCTGATTAAGCTTGGCGATATGGTGTTGATTAAGGGATCCCGTGGGATGAGGATGGAGGGTATTGCGGAGGGATTGCAGGCTGTCTGACCAGTCTGACCAGTCTGACTTGTCCGACTAAATTAAAAAAAAACAGGGAGAACATGGGATAATACTGTCCCATGATTGATGTCCATGCTTTATTATCTTCTTTACGAAAAACTATATGCACCAGAGACCATGACATCTATTTTCAGGGTTTTTAAGTATATTACCCTTCGCACAGCTGGTGCTACCTTAACCGCACTTTTTATCTCCTTTATCATTACCCCATGGATAATAAACAGGTTCAAAAAATACAAGATGAGTCAGGTTCTGAGGGTGGATCATCATAAGACAAATGGCACCAAATCTGAAACCCCAACCATGGGCGGGGTAATCATCCTGAGTTCCTTGCTTTTGTCTGCAGCTATCTGGTCAAGATGGGATGCTCGATTTACCCTTTTAATGGTTATCGTAACTGTTGGGTTTGGGTGGCTTGGTTTTATTGATGACTACCTGAAACTGATAAGAAAAAAGCCGGAAGGGCTGGTTGCAAGATATAAGTTTATTGGACAGATGGTGATTGCCGGGAGTATTGCCGCATACCTTTATTATTTTCCCTCTCATGCAGAGTATGGACATGCCCTTTCTATCCCTTTCTTTAGTGGCGAGCCATTGGAATTGGGATGGTTGTTTATCCCATTCGTGATGATGGTTATTGTAGGCACATCGAATGCTGTCAATCTTACTGATGGTATGGATGGATTGGCAATAGGGGCAGTTATCCTGGCTACAATTGGATTGATATTGGTGGCTTATTTGGCCGGGCATTACAAGTTTGCTGAATACTTGAAGATTATCTATGTTCAGAGCGGCGGGGAAATAACCGTTTATCTTGGGGCAATGCTTGGTGCATCCATAGGCTTTTTGTGGTACAATGCTCATCCTGCTCAAATATTTATGGGTGATACCGGTGCCCTGTCTTTGGGAGGGATATTGGGAACCGCAGCTGTATTGATAAAAAATGAGCTTTTGCTGTTGATTATTGGCGGACTTTTTGTCATTGAGGCATTGTCTGTGATTATTCAGGTAGCGTCTTTTAAGTTTACGGGTCGCAGGGTGTTTGCCATGGCACCCCTCCATCATCACTTTGAATTAAAGGGATGGTCAGAAACAAAGGTAGTTGTCAGATTCTGGATCATTGCCGGAATATTTCTGCTGGTGAGCTTGAGTACATTTAAGCTGAGGTAGGGAAACAGAAGTCAGGAGTCAGGAGTCAGAATACAGAAGGCACAGAAAGAGAAGGAGTTAAGAGGCAGAGCACAGAGTATGGAGCACAGAAGATAGAAGCCATGATACAGGTTTTCCTATTCTGAATTCTGTATTCTGACTCCTGACTCCTTGTTTTATGGCAGGGAAATTATGATCGACATTAAAGAAAAATTAGTCACCGTTGTCGGACTTGGGAGAAGCGGTCTGGCAGCGGCTAAATTGTTACATAAAATAGGTGCTAAGGTCAGGGCAACGGATGCAAAGCCAATGGATAACCTTGACAATGGGATTGAAGAATTGAGGCTGTCAGGGGTAGAGATTGAGACAGGTAAAAATACGCCCCAGTTTTTTAAGGGGTCACAATTAATCGTTCTCAGTCCTGGTATTCCGGGAAACATCCCTGTCTTGAGCAAGAGTATCGCTGACAGCGTGCCGATAATCTCGGAGCTTGAGCTGGGGTGGCAGTGTTTGCAAGGGCAAAGGGTTGTAGGAATAACCGGTACCAATGGCAAGACAACCACGACAACCCTGATAGGTGAAATGCTTAAGGCAGCAGGAATGAACCCATTTGTTGGGGGGAATATTGGTACCCCTTTGTGTGAGAAGGTGCTGGAACTTAAGAATGTGCCTGTAATCTTAGAGATAAGCAGCTTCCAATTAGAGGAAATAGATGAGTTCAGGGCTGATATCGCTGTATTTCTTAATCTTACCCCTGATCATCTTGATAGATATAAAGACATGAACGAATATACCAGGGCAAAGGCAAGAATATTTGATAATCAAATGCCCTCTGATTTTAGTGTACTCAATGCTGATTATGATACCGTACTCTCCCTTGCCAGACACGGTGAGGCAGAGCAAATATATTTCTCAAGGCAGAAGAGATTAAATCATAGCGGGGTTTATTTGGAAAGCGGAAAGATTATAGCAAATATATACGGTCAGAAACTGAGCATCTGCAAATATGAGGATGTGCGAATCCCTGGTCCATATAACCTTGAAAATGCTATGGCTGCAACAGCTGTTGCCATGCTGCTGAAAATACCTACGGAAATAATTGCCAAAACACTTAGGGAGTTTAAGGGTGTAGAACATCGGATGGAATTGACAGAGGTTATCAAGGGCATAAGATTTATTAATGATTCAAAGGCAACAAATGTTGATTCGGTGATTTGTGCATTAAACAGCTTTTCGGCTCCGATTGTCCTCATCGCCGGGGGCAAGGACAAGGGTTGTGATTATGGACGATTAACCCCCTTATTGAATGAAAAGGTCAGGGCAGTAGTTTTATTGGGTGAGGCTGCTGAAAGGATCGAAAAGGAATCCGGGTTTAAGCCAAGTTATCGTACATCTTCCTTAGAGGAGGCAATCCTGACAGCGTATCAGGCAGCGTCGGTTGGGGATACAGTGCTATTCTCTCCTGCATGTTCAAGCTTTGATATGTTTAAGAATTATGAGGAAAGGGGCAGGATTTTTAAGGAGATAGTACGAAATCTGAAGTCGGAGGTGTCGGAGATGTCAGACAGGTCAGACAGGTCAGACAGGTCAGACTAAAAGGAAAAACAATGAATTACTCCAGAGCTCGATTTGATATCATTCTATTCTTGATCACCATTACCTTAGTAGGTATTGGGGTATTAATGATCTATAGTTCCAGTGCTATATTTGCTCAAAAGTTTGCACAAGATAGCTATTTTTTGTTCAAGAAACAACTTCTCTGGATATGTATCAGCAGCATAGTGATGCTTATTGCATGGAAGACTGATTACAAGCTATTTCGTAAGTATAAGGGAATTATTGTTGCTGTAGGGCTGTTTTTATTGATACTGACTATCATACCAGGGGTTGGCTGTAAGATAGGCGGGGCAACAAGATGGTTAAAAATAGGGGGACTTGCTTTCCAGCCGTCAGAGCTGATCAAACTATGCCTTATTATCTGGATGGCTGATTTTATTGTCAAGAAAAAGGCACATCTTAAGAGTATGCTCAAGGGATTTCTGCCGGCATTGATGTTTTTGTCGTTTATTATTTTTATCTTATTAAAACAGCCGCACTTTGGGATGATTATCCTGCTTTTTAGTGTGAGCATGGGTATTCTTTTTATCGGAGGGATAAGCCTGAAGCATATCTTCTCCCTGCTTCTGATTTCAGTTCCTATACTGACATTTTTAGCCTTTAAGGCACCATATCGTGTCAGACGGCTAACTATTTTTATGGATCCATGGTCAGATGCCGGGGATAAAGGGTATCATATTATTCAATCATTGATTGCATTAGGGTCAGGGGGATTATTTGGTGTGGGCTTGGGTGAGAGCAAACAAAAGCTATTCTATCTGCCTGAGTCATCAACAGATTTTATCTTTGCCATTATTGGGGAAGAGGGCGGATTTGTTTTTGCTACCGCTGTTATTCTTTTATTCGTTGGTTTTGCTTATTGCGGGACAAAGATAAGTCTGGCTACAGATGATTTTTTTGCCAGCTTATTTGCCTTTAGCCTGACATTTATTATTGTTGCTCAGGCATTCCTTAATATTGGCGTGGTAACAGGGGTATTGCCAACCACTGGTGTGCCGTTGCCATTTATCAGCTTTGGCGGATCTGCCTTATTATTTAATATGATGTCTGTGGGAATATTGCTGAATATTGCCAAGGGTTCGTTTGTGAGAAGAGGGTGAGAGAAAATAGAATTCAGAATTCAGGAGTCAGAATTCAGAATACAGAGCACAGAAAATCAGAAGGCAAACAGTAGGGGCAGACCTATGTGTCTGCCCTGACAAGCAGTAGGCAGGTTCTCTTATTCTGACTCCTGACTCCTGAATTCTGCTCGAGGTGATTTGATGCGTGTAGTTATTACTGGCGGGGGAACAGGTGGACATCTTTACCCCGGGATATCAGTTGCATACGGCTTGAAAGAAAAGCAAGCTGAAGTACTGTTTATTGGTAATACCAATGGGCTTGAGGCTAAAGTTGTGCCTCATGAAGGATTTAAGTTTGTTGGAATTGATGTTTGCGGTTGGAATAGAACACTGCATGGAATTTTCAGAGTAGTGTGGAAATTAACAGGGGCATTTCTGGCATCCCGCAAGTATTTATTAAAATTTAAGCCCTCTGTCATCCTGGGAACAGGTGGTTATGTTTGTGCGCCGGTAATCCTTGCCGGAGTGTCATTGAAGATAAGGTGTGTGCTGCATGAACAGAATGCCATACCCGGATTGGCAGTAAGAATGCTTTCAAAAATTGTGGATAAAATAGCTGTTTCTATGCCTGAATCCTCCAGATATTTGCCGCACAAAAAGATTGTTATTACTGGCAATCCTGTTCGGAAAGGGATTGGACAGGTAGAAAAACAACAAGCAGTCGAGAGGTTTGGTCTCTCAACAGATAAGATTACTGTGCTTATATTTGGTGGGAGCAGGGGAGCAAAAAGCATAAACATGGCAGTCATAGAGGCATTAACCAAAGGCAGGCTGGGTCTTGAAGATTTACAGATTATCTGGGTTACAGGTTCAGAGGATTACCCTTTAGTGTGCCAGAATGTTCAGGGAGCAGGGTATCGGATATTTGAATACTTAAATGATATGGATTATGCCTATGGAGCTGCTGATCTGGTGGTATGTCGAAGCGGTGCTACAACTGTGGCTGAGATTATTGCCTGTCGCCTGCCGGCAATCATGGTGCCATATCCTTATGCCACAGATAATCATCAGGAGAAGAATTCACGGGTATTAGAACAATGTGGGGCAGTAAGGGTGGTGCTTGATGCTGAATTGTCTCAGGGAAGGCTGGCTGAGGTGATGGCTGAATTGATTCATGATGTTAGAAAATTAGACAGGATGAGGCAGGGATATACAAAGTTTGGTATGTATCCACACGGTGCGGTGGATAGGATGATTCGGATAGTTGAAAGTTGATAATTGATAGTTGATAATTGAAAGTGGAGAGTGAAGAGTGGGAAGTAGGAAGTAGGAAGTAAAATGGTAACCGTTCAGGTAGTGTAAGAAAAGGAGATGTGGGGGATTATGGAGGAGATAAGGAGATATAGGGATTAGAAAAATATGAGGATAATACAACT
>JAHIZN010000315.1 GCA_018814245.1 bacterium | reverse complement strand
TGTGAATGATCCGGATGCAAGGGCTGTTGTCCCAACGATGTTAGTGTTTGCCCCAAACATTACGGTAATGCTGTCACCATTCGCATAGCCTGTACCGTTGATGGTTACTATCGTGCCAACACTGCCGGTCGATGGTGTTACACTGTAAATCTGCGGCAGGATGAAGAATGTTGTGCTTGCTGTACCCGCTGCACTACTACTTGCACTAATCGTTGTTGTCCCATAGACTTGCGTATCAACAGTAAATGTTGTTGTGAATGATCCTGATGCATCCGCTGTTGCCTGCTGGATGTTGGTATTTATCCCAAAGGCAATGGTTATTGTATCCCCTGTCCCATAACCTGTGCCTGTAATTGTTACTATTGTGCCAACAACATTAGATGCAGGTGAAATATTGATGATATTTGGAATGACAAAAAATGTAGTGGTAGCAGAGCCATCCGCACCATCATGCGTAGCCGTAATGGTCTCTGTCCCATAGATATGAAGCGGCACAGTAAAGACACAGGTAAATGAACCTGTACCTGTTACCGCAGCAGTACCCACTGTAACCGTACCAAAATTAATGGTCATGGTTCCACTGGTAGCACTACTGCATGTCCCGGTAATAGTAGCCGTGCTATAAACCGTACCTGTACCGGGTGTCATGCCGGTAATAGTCACAGTAGCACTGGCTGTCATTACCGAGCCGAGCACCATTAATGCCGCTATTAATATGAAGATAAATTGCTTAGGTCTACCGTCCAAGTTAACAACTCCAACCCTTGCTTTGAGATTGCAAAATTTTATACTGTACCGTTCAATAATCCTGAAACATTCTCAAACACGCTTTTAAGTCCTCGCTGTTAGGTGCAACAACTTGTGTTGGCATTATTATTCACTTTAAGTCTGTTTTTTTGACATGTACGAGTCTATGTCCAAGCATATCCACAGCAACTTGAGCTTGTTCTAAAATTATATATCCAATTAATGGCTCATATATCCCATCTTGCGGTTTCATATCCAAAAATAACACTTCACTATAAACAGGCTCAAATCCTTCAATCTTTATCTCAACAGGTCCACATACTTCGCCTTTTACTATTTCCTGAGTGGCTGTTTCACAATCAATCTCTCTCACAGTATTGATTTTTCCTATTCTCCCTTTCCATGCCTTTGGCAAAACCATATATGCCGCACCCGTATCAATAAGGGCATCACAAGTAATTATAGACTCTTGTTCAAGTAAATTTGTAATTTTTACATTTGATACAATTCGTCCCATAGTATACATCTCCATTCACCATTTTATAACATATAAGCCACTCTCCAAACATTATTGTCCTTTTTCAGCCTCTGTTTTCTCCACCGCAGGTGCAGGTGGTGTTTCTTCCTTCTTTATCTCCTCTGCACTGAAATTAGCCGTTGCCACACCAAAGTCAGTCAATCCAATACCAACAACCCTTACATCCCCTGTCTCCTGTGCAGTTAATTCAAAGCTTGCTGAAAAATTACCATTAGCATCACTCTTAGTATTTGCAATCCCTAACTGACTACCACAATCTACCCGAATAATTTCCTCTGCACCAAACCCAGTACCATTTACTGATAATATTATTGTTGTTCCCACTATACCGCTCACTGGCGAGATCAACACAGCCTGCTTAACATCAAACTTTCTCAGACTACCCATATTAGAGGAAAGCCCCCAAACCCTTAACAGCTTATCACGAGAACCTACCTGAGCCGGAATTATCAATGATGATACAAACTGTCCATCTTCATCAGACTGAACCACAGCCACACTCTTCATCTCACCCATATCTATCTGAATAACCTCATCAAATCCATAACCATTACCAGCCACCTCAATCTTATCGCCCACGCACCCATTTTCAGGGGTTAATCTCACCACAGCCGGGGTTACCTCAAACTCACCCTTATTAATCTTGCCAGAGGTTAAACCTGAAACAACCACAGTCTTTTTCCCGCCAGACTGGGTATCTACTGTAAAGCCGACGCTTACCACCCCTTTCTGGTCAGCACTCACTATATTTATGCTTGCAGATCTTCCAAAATCGATTCGGACTAATTCACCATCATTATACCCGCTCCCGGCTACCTGAACCCTTACGCCAACTGTTCCGGATAACGGCTCGATCTTATCTATTCTGCTCAATATCTTAAAGGTATTAATATAACATGGTCTTCTGCTTTCCCGACCAATAATACCAACCCTGCATAATTTGCCACCAGACTGAGCATCAACCACAAACTCTATAGCTAATCGACCCATCTCATCTGCCTGCCCCCGTCCAATCCCCATGCTGCGGTTCAGGTCAACCCTGATAGACTCTGACGCGGCAAAGCCATTACCCTCTATCCTGACCTTTGTACCCTTATAACCCTCTGTGGGACTAATCAGGGTAATCACTGGTGAAACAACAAACCTGTCTATTCCTATCTGATGGCTCTTTAATCCTGTAGCCATAATGGTCTTAGCACCAAAAGCCTGAGACAAGACAGCAAATGAGGTTGTAAATTCTCCCTGCTTGCTTGAGGTAACCTCTGAAATATTTGAGATATTGCCCAAATCAATCTTTATTTTTTCCCCGGCACCAAAGCCTGCACCAGAAACCATAATCTTTGTACCAATCGAACCTGCTCCCGGCTCAACAGAGGTAATGCCCCCGGTTATTTCAAAACTGTCATTATTAGAAAGTTCACTTTCTAATCCTGTTACCTTAACAATCCTTTTCCCGGCACTCTGGCAATCAACAGTAAATACCAAATCAAAGGCACCAATACCATTTGCCTTACCTGTCAAAATATTTTCACTATCACCAAAGGATACCTGAATATCTTCAGATGAGGCATATCCATCACCTGTTATCCTTAATTCTGTTCCTGGTCTGCCATTTTCAGGGCTTACCCCGATTAATCTTCCCTTGATAGAAATAAATCCTTCATTACTACATAATGTCTTATATCCAACACAAATAAACTTTGCTTTACCTGCCGGATGAGGAGTTACCTGAAATGCAGCGGTAAATGTACCCTCTTCGCTAGTTGTTACCCTGGCAACATCCAATCTGCCGCCAAAATCAACCCTCACGGTCTCTGTCGGACCATATCCCTCACCTATAATAGTAATAGTTGTTCCTACCGTACCCTCAGTAGGCGTAACCACTATCAACTTTCCTGCCTCTCCATATCCTGCCCATAAAACCAAACTAAGTACCATCAATCTTACCATGTTGCGCATCAGTTTCTTTCTCCTCCTATTATTTTCACTCTTATTTAGATATTTAACAAACATTTCACCTGTTCGTGAAATATATCCATTACTGTAGGGGCAGACCTATGTGTCTGCCCTCTGTGTATCAACAGATAACAAACAATTCTGTCGTATTGATACAATTACGCATTTGTGTCCGAAACATAGCAATTACCGGCACATATCAATCATAATCACTCAATACCATATTAATATTATTTTTTTAAATTTTTGCTGGAGGACACAAAAAAAGAAGGATATTCCATTATGCCTGCAACAGAGGTATCCTCTGTCATACCCTTCTTTCAACTATAAAACCCAGTTTCAAGGAAGATCATAAGGTGTAGGATTATACTATAATTTTCCTCCCTTCATTATAATATAATCCTGGTCATGAATATAATAGAATCTTGAGCAAGATCCCAATGTCTCTATAAAAAAAGCAGGCAAGCATTTTTTATTGCCTTTATCATATCATATACTTTTAATCATGTCAAGCATTTTTTTATTTTTTTCAAAAATAATGCAAATTTTTTTGAAAAAATTACATTATCCACCTCAAATGCAGCTTTTTACCATACCTGACAGATGAATTAACGACAGACTGTGTGAAAACTCTGAATTTAGACATCAATGCCACAACACCACAACATATTGTGGTGATTTATGACATTTTCTCCCCTGAATTTGTGAGTGAGACAAAAGGCAAGCACAGAGGACTGCCACTATTGCAGCAATTATCGGGAAATTGAGCCTTCACACAGGCTGACCACATCCCTCACCCTAATCCTAAGTTCAGAACTACTGAACTTCTGCTATGCTCAACTGCCTTAATCCTTCCGAAAGAGACAGAGGGCAGGCACGGGGGACTGAACAGAAGGGCAAGCACGGGGGCATTGCCCCTACTCTCCCCTCACAAGCATCTGCCAATCAAGCCCGACCAATGCCCTCTCATCCCCTTCACCAAGTGCCTCAATCATATCGTTCATCATCCACACAACCCCTTCTGCATACAACCCGCTCCCCTTATTGGAGAACATTCCGGAATCACCAATGGCAAGTACCAATCCCTTCCCATGCCTCACATAGGAGACGATGGGGATGCCTTGATAGGCAAGCAAGGATTTACCTCCTTCGACAAGGGTTGGATTAATGAGAAATGTCTTGTCTAACCCCGGCAGGGTGTGTGGATCCCTTCGAAAATGCAGCCCAAATTGTGCTGCCATCTCATTTATGGTAGTTTTATCAAAC
>JAHIZN010000314.1 GCA_018814245.1 bacterium | reverse complement strand
GTTGCAATTAGTTTCCCTGCGATATTTACACCCTTTGTGATTCTTTCTCTTTCATTAATCTGTTGTGACATTATGTCCAAATTCAGAGTTTTTACACAGTCTGCAAGGGGTTACCCCTACATTGGGCAGACACGCAGGTCTTCCAGAGGGCAGCCACAGGGGGTTACCCCTACGATATTACAACCACACTACCACCACACAACGCCCCGGTTGGACACGAATCCACGCACTTACCGCAAGAGTCGCACCCGGTTTCAGATAATGGCTTGCCAAAGGTTGGCTCAATGGTTGTTTCAAACCCGCGATTAACAAAGCCAAGTGCACCAATCCCCTTTATCTCCAAACAGATACGCACACACAGTCCGCACCTGATACACTTATTTGGATCACGCAGGATAGCTGGATTAGAGTTATCTATTAGGTAATGATGTACCTTCCCACCCTTGAACCTATCTAAGCTAACACCATACTCAATCCCGTATTTTCGCAAGCCACATGTATCAATGGCATTACACCCGCACTTGAGACAGCGATTAGCCTCAAGGATTGCATCTGCCTGCCCCAGTCCAAGCTCAACCTCGTCAAATCCCTTCAGCCTTTCCGCAATCTCAAGCTCCGGCATCTTAACCCGTGCCTGCTTTTCCACGCCATCAAACTCAAGATTGTCAATCCCATCAAGGCTGCCCTTGCTGACATTAAACACATCTGCTTGCGGGGTAATATCAACCCCACGCAAATATTGGTCAATAGCACAAGCCGCCCTTTTCCCGCCGGCAATTGCCTCAATAGCGGTTGATGCACCACTTACTACATCACCAGCAGCAAACACACCCGCTCTATCGGTCATCATATTATTATTAACAACTATTGTTTTCCCTTTACCTATCTGAATACCCTGATCCCCGGTCAGGAATGAGACCAATGGAAACTGACCAATAGCAGCAATCACTGTCTCAACATCCAGAGTAAATTCAGAGCCATTGACAGGCACTGGCTTTCTTCGACCACTCGAATCAGGCTCACCAAGCTCCATTTTAATGCACTCAATTGCCTTTACCCTGCCTTGTTCGCCAATTATCCTTATCGGAGCAGTTAAGAACTGATAAGAAACCCCCTCATAGCCTGCCTCATTAATCTCCACCTCATTGGCTGGCATCTCAGCCCTTGAGCGTCGATATACTATCATTACCTCGTCTGCACCCAAACGCAGAGATGTTCGGGCAGCATCAATGGCTGAATTCCCGCCGCCAATCACAGCCACCCTGCCCTTGAATCTAATCTCCTTGTTTAATCCCATATCCCGCAGAAAATCAACTGCAGACAGAACCCCATTAAGCCCATCGCCATCTACGCCCAAATTATAGCTCCCATGCGCCCCAATACCAACAAATACAGCGTCAAAGCCATCAGCCATCAGGCTATCTATGGTAAAATCCCTGCCAAGGGCAGTATTGCATTTTATTTCAATCCCATGCCTGCAAATACTTGCTATCTCTGCATCCAACACCTCTTTGGGCAACCTGTATTCTGGTATCCCATACCTCAACATCCCGCCGGGATCAGGCAATGCCTCAAAGATTGTACACCCATAACCCATGCCTGCCAGATAATAGGCACAACTCAAGGATGCCGGACCCGCACCAATCAATGCCATCCTCTTTGTTCGTGCTCCCCCACCACAATCACCATGATAAATCATGGTGCTATGCTCAATTTCTGTATTCTGTATTCTGACTCCTGACTCCTGACTCCTGAATTCTGTATTCTGATTTATCTCCCCATCCGCCGCAAACCGCTTCAAAAAATCAATGGCTATCGGCTCATCAACCAAATTGCGTCTGCACGCCAGCTCGCATGATCTCACACAAACCCTGCCACAAACTGCCGGCAACGGGTTATTTTGTTTTATAACCTCAACAGCCTCCTGATACCTGCCTACAGCAATCAAGCTAATATAATCCTTGACCCTTACCCCTGCAGGACAAGCTGTTTGGCACGGCGGCAGACAATCACCATAATGATCAGATAACAGCAATTCAAGGCACAACCTGCGAGCATCCCAAATAAGCTCGCTCTTGGTGGTAACAACCATACCATCCCGCACCTTGGTAGCACACGCCGGCACCAATGGCCTTCGTTCACCCTCAACCTCAACCACACACAACCAGCATGACCCAAACGGCTCAAGCTGCTCATCATGACAGAGTGTAGGAATATCAATCCCATTTAATCTGGCTGCATCCAATATTGTTGCAGATTCATCAACCATATACGATTGTGTATCTATAATTATTTTTACCATGTTAAGTCATCCTTCTACCTTCGTGAATAAACTGTATGATCTCATTGGTGGAAATGCCAAGGTTTATACCCTCAACATCTAAGGCAGAATCTATTTTTTGTCCTGGTCTAATGACAAAAATTTGTCCGTCTTTGGATTTTATTCTAGCCTCCCCTTCTTTAATAACCTCTTCCAGCAATAAGTCAAGGTTCTGACTTGCGTTTGAATATGTACATATAGCCATCAGATCACCTCCATAACCCTAATATTCATCTGTTTGGCAAAACTTACTAAATTTTGATCCAGAGCAATTAACGGAGATTTATACTTCAACGCACACCTTATGAGATAGGCATCATATGCATAGATACCAAATCTATCAGCTATCTTTAGTGATTCTTCCAACTCAACATCCAAAAATTTGATTGGGATATTTCTATATACCTCAAGGGCTATTAGTGCTTGGTTTAATACTATCCTTTTTCGCTTGAGCATAGCCGAAAAGGCATTACCAATCTCCCAATGAATCGAATATGGGGCAATAAGGTCAGCACCCTTTGTCAACTCAACTAAAATATCTTTTTCTGGTTCATTGGCGATGACGGCAATAATAACAGAAGCATCTACTACAATATTCATGCCTTGTTCTCCAGAAATATTCAACCTGTGCAATTAGAAATCACCACTTGTTTACAGAGAAAGAGCCACAAAGGGTGTAAACCCATCGATGCACCCTTGTCAACGGCTCTTCTTATTATGCAAGTACCTTATTATTGTTGCACAATATTTCCCTAAGATATTACACCCTTTGTGGTTCTTTCTCTTCTCTATTGTGGGAAACTGGATATGGTATCCACACAAAACAAAAGTAGAGCCGTAAATTCTAATTGCACAGGTCGGAAATATTTACATTTACTCAATACCTATCCACCCTTGCAATCGCCCCAAGCTTACACTTAGCCACACACTGCCCGCACCTGACACATTTATCCGCATCAATTACATGCAGCTTTTTCTTCTCTCCAGTAACAGCCTCGGCTGGACATACCTTGATGCACAGCCCACATCCCTTGCATTGTTCATCAATTATAGCAAACGATATTAATTCCTTACACGCCTTTGCCAGACACCTGCGATCTCTGATATGCGACTCATACTCATCCCTGAAATACTTCAGGGTTGTAAGTACCGGGTTTGGGGCAGTCTGTCCAAGCCCGCACAACGATGTTTTTCCTATGCTTTGTGCCAATTCTTCCAACAATTCAATATCATTCTGGTCACCATTGCCAGCAACTATTCTTTCCAATATTTCCAGCATCCGTCTGGTGCCGATCCTGCAAAAGGTACACTTGCCGCACGACTCATTCTGGGTAAAGTTGAGAAAAAATCTGGCAATATCCACCATACAGATAGTCTCATCCATCACCACCATACCGCCTGAACCCATGATAGCACCGGTTTGGTTGATAGACTCGTAATCAACCGGTGTATCCAGTAGACTTGCCGGGATACACCCGCCAGATGGTCCTCCAAGTTGAACCGCCTTAAACTCATGCCCACCGGCTATTCCATCGCCGACATCAAAGATAACATCCCTGAGGCTCATGCCCATGGCTACCTCAACCAATCCGCCGCGCCGTATCTTGCCAGCCAGGGCAAACACCTTTGTGCCCTTACTCTTTTCTGTGCCAAACGAGGCATATGCTTTCGCCCCTTCCATAATAATCCAGGGAATATTTGCTAATGTTTCTACATTATTGATATTAGTCGGTTTACCGTATAATCCGCAAATAGCTGGAAATGGCGGTCTTAATCGCGGCATCCCGCGATTGCCCTCAATAGATGAAATAAGTGCTGTCTCTTCACCACAGACAAATGCACCTGCCCCTTCCTTTATCTCCAATTCAAACCCAAAATCACTTCCCGTGATATGCTCGCCAATAAATCCACGATCCTTTGCCTGCTGAATGGCTATTTTCAACCGCTGTATTGCCAGAGGATATTCAGCCCTCACATAAATATACCCGTGGTTAGCACCAATGGCATAGCTGCCAATCAGCATCCCTTCAATAACACTATGCGGATCACTCTCAAGAATGCTCCTGTCCATAAATGCACCCGGGTCGCCCTCATCTGCATTACAGATAAAATACTTCTCATTACCCAGTGACTTGCTGGCAAAACCCCATTTTACACCTGTAGGAAATCCTGCACCGCCTCGTCCCCTCAGCCCGGATCTGGTAATCTCATCAATCACCTCTTCTGGTGACATTTGCTTTAATGCCTTTTCAAGTGCCTGATACCCATTATTGCTGATATACTCATCAATTGATTCCGGCGATATCTCTCCGCAGTTACGAAGTACAATCCGCTGCTGTTTATAGAGAGACATTCTATCCTCAAGAGGGACCAAGAATTCGGGAACAACATAACCGTCAAGCACATGCGTATCAACTATCTCCTTCACCATCTCAGGGGTTACATGCCCATAGGGACCCCTTCCGTAAGGCGAAACAACATCAACCAGCACCTCATGATAGCACATGCCCCTACAGCCAGTCTCTTCAAGTATTACATCTAATCCACGGCTGTCAATCTCTTGCTTAAACCGCTCATAAACCTTCTTGCCGCCCGCGGCAATCCCGCAACTCCCAAGCCCAACAATAATGCGTACCTTTTCCATCATATACATAAAATCAAACCTCATTTCGTAAGCATTCAGCTGTGCAAGCAGAAACAGAGAATATATCCGCAGATTTCGAAAGAATTATCGCAGATTAAAGATCATTGCCAGAGGTACTCTCCTCTGCAAGACAAATTCAACGACTAAATGTTCGGTGAACTTGTAGAGACGCAATATCTTGCGGCTCTACTGTTACATACCAACAGATTTTTCTTCCCTATTCTCTCTGTAATCTGTGAAATCTGCGTAATCTGCGGATTAAATCCTAATTGCACATCTTGCAATTTAATAATTCCCCAATATCTCCTCAACCCTTGCCTCATCCAGTCTTCCATACACATCACTATCAACCATAACCACTGGTGCAAGGCTGCAACATCCGAGACAGGCAACCCTATCCAATGTAAATTTCATATCAGCCGTGGTTTTACCCGGCTCAACCCCAAGCTTATCTGCCATAATCCGTGTAATATTTTCGGCTCCAGACACATGACAGGCAGTACCATGACAGGCACGAATAATATGCTCACCAACCGGGCTAAACCTGAACTGTGTATAGAATGTTGCCACCCCATACACTACACTCGGCTTTACCCCAAGACCATCTGCAACCTTAAACATAATATCCTCAGACAAATACCCATACAATCCTTGTGCCTTTTGCAGCACTGGTATGAGTCCGCCTGATTTGTTTTGATATTCGGAGAGGATTAACCCCAATTTTTGCTGTTTTTCAATACAAGTACACATAGTTGTTTTTCCTAATCAATCTTTAATACCAATCTGTTTTTAGTAATGATATCTGCAAGCCAAAATTCTGATTTTTGTATCTAAAACTTCATAGACAAGTCGATGTTCTTGGTCAATGCGTCTGGACCAGCAACCAGATAGCTCATGCTTCAGCTTTTCAGGCTGTCCTGTTCCTTCAAATGGATTACGCTGAATATCTTTGATCAGTTTAATAATCTTCAAAGCCGTTTTCCGGTCGTTTTCAACCCACCAAGCAAAATCTTCAAATCCAGCAGGGTCAAATTCCAAGTTTTTTACAAACATCATCAAAAGATACACCTTCTTGTCGTTTTTTTGCTTCCAAAAGGCGTTGTTTCATTGCCTCACTTTTCAAAAGATATGCTGTCTCTCTTTCGGATTCAATCTCACGCCAAAGTTCAATAGGGATGACTACATCTGTAAAATTGCCATCTGCATTTGAGATGTACTGGATGGCTGTTGCACTCATTTTTTTTCACCGCCTTTTTCCCTGCTGAATAACCTTTCCTGCCAATTCGCTATCTGTTGTTCTCTCCAGACTTATCTGTCTGATATGATGAATCACTTCATCAAAGAATTATTCTCCCTTCCTTGCAATCACTATTGCCCCAATCAATGCCGCTAATAGTACAAATGAAACCAGCTCAAACGGTAAAACATATTGCCCCAATAACAACCTTCCAATCTTGGATACATCATCAGTAATCGGCACAGGCGTTACCTCATTCCATTTCATAGCCTTCAGGATATAAAAAATGAGGCAAAACAATACACTTGAGACAACCAATGCCACCCCTTTTAATCGATTGCCCTGAGGAACAGCCATGTCTGACACCTTATAGGTAAGCATTATCAGGAACATAAACAACACAACTATTGCCCCAACAAAGATAAATACCTGAATAATTGCCAGAAACTCTGCATTAAGGGTAATGAACAAGCCGGCTACACTCAAAAGAAACACAGCCAAAAATAATACCGCATGTATCAGATTCTTGACCGTTACCACCAGCACACCACAAATAATACCAATGGCTGCCAGCACGAAAAATGCCATATTTGATAATAATAATGAACACATAGCATCAATATTCATGATTCATTCACCCCTATCTGGCTTTAAGCACTACGCCTTCCAAGCCTATAAGCCTTTGCTGCAAATCCGTAAGCAACCCCTTCAGTAACCCTATCTCTTCTGTCTGGACATTAATCAGCCTGTCTTTCTCTGTCTCCTTCACATGTTCCTCAACCATCGTTTCTGTCCCAACTACCCTTCTCCACATCATCACCCATTGCCCGGCCAATCCAACAAGCACCATAAGTACTGCACCAAAGGTAACCTGAAGCCAGAACAGCATATCAGCAATCCGTTGATCCATAGCAGCAAACCGCTGATCTATCATTTGTTCCAGACTATCCAGCCTCAGCTCAATCTTAGCCAGCCTTACCTCAACACCTGTTTCCTGCTGTGCATACACCAACTGCACATTGCCCAGCAAGCACCATATCCCTGCCACAATCAATACGCTCCGATAATAATCCACATCACTGCACCTCCACCCTGATAAATCAGGGTGCTAATCTCAATTGAGGACAGCACCATGATTTATCATGGTGTAATTAAATCAACACCATCACCAATCCAGTCAGCCCAATATTCAGAAACGCAAGCGGCAGCAACACCTTCCAGCCAAACACCATCAACTGATCCACACGAATGCGTGGATATGTCCATCTAAACCATATGAATAAAAACACAATTGCGTATGTCTTCAGCAAAAACCAGACAATTGGCGGCAAAACCATGGGAAGTCCGGGTATCCCGTTCCATCCGCCCAAGAACAGGGTGGCACAAACGGCTGAGGCTACAAACATATTGGCATATTCTGCCAGAAAAAACATGGCAAACTTGATGCCGCCATATTCGGTATGAAAGCCGGCAATTATCTCGGATTCTGCCTCAGGCAGGTCAAAGGGTGCACGGTTACACTCGGCAGTTGCTGCAATAATAAACAATATAAAAGCCAACGGCTGTTTGATAATATACCAACAATCCTGCTGAGCACCAATAATATCACCCATCTTTAATGATCCTGCCAGCATTATTACCCCAATCACCGAAAGGCTCATTGCCAATTCATAGCTCACAATCTGGGCACTGGAACGAATCCCGCCAAGCAGGGAATACTTATTCCCAGAGGACCAGCCAGCCATGATTATCCCGATAACCCC
Organism: bacterium; assembly: GCA_018814245.1. GTDB lineage: Bacteria > UBA9089 > CG2-30-40-21 > CG2-30-40-21 > CG2-30-40-21 > CG2-30-40-21. The sequence goes on along the minus strand of JAHIZN010000314.1, from coordinate 577 downwards.
TATGCTGCCAACAGCCATGAGATAGATCACGCCAAGGTTCAGGTCGCAAACAATCAAGCCCGGTGACCATGGCAAAACAACATATGCCATCACAGCCGGAGCCATAACAACCACTGGTGCCAGAAAGAATATCCACTTATCTGCCACCATTGGCACAATATTTTCTTTAAGCAACAGCTTAACCGCATCAGCAGCTGTCTGCAATATTCCATATGGACCAACCCTCATGGGTCCAAGCCTGTCCTGCATATAGCCTGCAATCTTGCGTTCAGCCAGAACAACCATCATGGCATTAACCGAGATAAATCCACCGATCAAGGATAATGCCACAGCTATGGCTATCACGGTTACTACCAAAACAGGCGGCAGATGATATAATTCACACATGCCTACCAGAAAGTGTTGGATATTATTTACTAATTGCTGTGTATCAAATAATAATTGCATCTAATTCCTGCCTCTCATAATTAAAAATTAAAAATTATGGATTAAAAATTATGGATTATAATTCTTTAAATTTTTAATTCTTAATATCCCCTTCCCTCATTTTTAATTTTTAATTCATAATTTTTAATTT
>JAHIZN010000313.1 GCA_018814245.1 bacterium | reverse complement strand
GGTTGTATCTATGAAGTTACACCCTTTGTGATTCTTTCTCTGTAAACAAGATTGACATGATTTGGTCTTGAGCATGACCCCAAGAAAAGTCGCTTAATAATTGAATTGAAAATTACGATTCACGGTGAACCAGCACAGGTGTAAATATCTTAGGGAGAATAATTCAACAATAATAAGGTAAAGATGAGCTTGATGAGGATTCATCTTAAGAATTTACACCCTTTGTGGTTCTTTCCCTTCTCGTTAATCTGTCGTAGCATTGATGCCCAAATCATAAGTTTTCACACAGTCTGTTATCAATAGTCTGTTATCAGTTGTAGTCGCAGGCTCATATCCTTGTGTAAAATTGCGACCTGTGCAATTAGAAATCACCACTTACCTGCAGAGGAAGAGCCACAAAGGGTGTGAATTTCTAAGGTGTAAGCGTTCAGCTATCAGCTGTCAGTTGAATGACCAGACCATAAAATCAAGGCAAGATGAAGCGTTCATAGCTTTACGACTTCCTGTGTCAGAGGTGCTGCCCCCTGCCAAAGGCTTTTCCCTCTCTGCGTTCTCCGCGTCTCCGCGTGAGAATGTGCTCTGCCTATGCCAAAGGTGTTTGCCGCAATGCTTATCCACCGCTGGCGGGATTAGAGGGTGGGTGATGCTGACTACTGATTGCTGAACGCTTACCATGATATTATCACACCAACCTCTCTCTCTTCAACCTTGTCCCAATAAATATTCCCAGCAAAATCAAAAGAAATATACCCACAATCATATTAAGGTTATAAAATATACCCTTAATGCCCTGCCACTCTTCCCCCATAAATAATCCCATGCAAACAAGCACCATGCACCATGGCAATGAACCAACCGCAGTATAAGCCATGAATCTTAAAACATTCATCCTTCCAATTCCAGCAGGTAAAGAGATAAATGTTCTGACTATAGGTACATTCCTTGATAAAAATATTACCCTTTCCCCCTGATTAGCAAACCATGATTCAAGTATTTTTATATCCTTTTCGGTAATCAGCAAATATCTACCGCATCTTAATAACAATGAACTACCCCAATAATAGCCAATACTATACGATAAAACCGCTCCTAATAGATCCCCCATTATTCCCAAAAAGATAACTGTCCAGATATCAAACCTGCCTGTTGAAGCCAGAAAACCCGAAAATGACATGGCTGTCTCACTTGCTGCCGGAAGGCATACACTTTCCAGAATCATGGACAAAAAAACTCCAGCATAACCCCAGCCATCAATAATGTTTCTCAATATTTCATCCATCTTTGCCCTCCAATTACTCCTCTCCTGTCTGATCAGTATGCATCTGATAAACCTCTTCCTCGTCTATAGCACAGATAACGAACCTTTCCCGATCCTTTATCAGGTCTATATTTATGGGTTCTTCCATGATATTACCTGATGGATTAAACAATATTCTGATGGTTGGTCTAACAATTGCCTTTCTATTTATCTTGATTACCATTCCAACCTCTTCTGTATTGAGCTTTACCAGACTTCCAAGTGGATATATAGAAACACTTTCCACAAAGGCTCTTACTGCATCGGCATAAAATTCATCATCTGCCCGTGAAACAATCAATCTTACCGCATCATATGGAAGAAATTTCTTTCGATAGGGTCTATCTGTAGTCAGTGCATCGTAAACATCAGCTATTGCTGTTATTCTGGCTAATAATTCAATATTTTCTCCAGATATTCTCTGAGGATACCCCTGTCCATGCCACCGTTCGTGATGCTGATACGCAATCTTTTTCGGCAATTCCCCTATTCGGCTATTTTCACTTAAAATCTGCTGGCTGTACAAGGGATGCTTCTTTATCTCTTCCAGCTCTTTTTCATTTAATCTGCCCAGCTTAAACAATATCTCATCAGGCACCATAATCTTACCCAGATCCTGCAGCATTGCCCCAAAGGCAAGCTCTTCGAGACTATCAATCGGAAGTTGATACCTGACACCAATCAATATAGCAATCATACACACATTTACAGAATGAGAAAAGGTATATTCATCATGGCTCTTAATCTTAATCAGGTTCAGCATAGCATCCTGATTGGCAATAATCTCCTCTACCATATTCTTGATAAGCCGTTTCACCTCTTTATCATCAACCACCTTGCCCATCTTAACATTATTAACAGTATAATGAATTATCTTCATCGCCTCTTTTTGGGTTTCATCTGAAAGCATGGGTGGAATATTTTCTAATGCCTCAATAATAATCTCCCTTGAGGTCGCACCCCTGTCAGCAGAAGTCTTACCCTCTACATCTGATATTCCCTTAAAAAAAACACCTCTTTTACCCATAATTCTTATTTACCTCCTCTGTACATGTTCAACTATCAATATTTCAGATTTCTAAAAAGCTGACAGCTGATCACTGATAGTTACTGAATACCTACCTCTTCACCATACCCCACTTCAGCCTCAATATCATCCAAAAGGCATCCAGCAGGATCAATGGATGAAGGCTCGATTTCCCTCGATGCCTATCCTTGAAGACAATGGGTATCTCCTTGATCCTGAATCCTTGCAGGCAACACTTATAAAGTATCTCCTGAACAATTGGTGGACCATGAGATACCAACTTATCTAAATCTATAGCCTCTAACACCTTGCGTCTAAAGCACCTATACCCGGATGTACCGTCAGCAATATTAATCCCAAGTACCCACTTGATATACAAAACCGCAAATCTGGTGATTGCTTCTCTAATCAACCCACGATCAATGCTTTCCCCCCCATCAACAAACCTTGATCCTAAAACAACATCACATTCCTTTATTGCCTCTAAAAATGCTGGTAAATATCCTGGATGATGCGAAAAATCCGCATCCATCTCAATAATATACTCTGCCCCCTGTTGCAGGGCATACCTGAACCCATCAATTCCTGCCAGTCCCCTACCCCGCCTGCCATGACGAAGCAAGAGGTGTACCCATGGATAAATAACTTCCATTCCTTGTACCAGATCCGCTGTCCCATCCGGCGAGTTATCATCCACTACTACTATCTCTACATTGGGAAGTATCCCTAATATCTCTTCTATTAAACGAACAATATTCTCCCTTTCATTATATGTAGGGATCATGATCATAATTTTTTCTGTCATCATTTATCCTCAGATGTTCAGACTGTCTGTAAGATTGTAACTATTCAGCTATACAAATGTGTAAGATAAGGGGAAATGGGGAAAAGGGAGAATTGGAGAAAAAATCTTAATCTCTTTCTCTGATTCAAAAAACAATTCTTGTAATTTTATCAGTTAATTCTTCTTTTCTCCATTT
>JAHIZN010000312.1 GCA_018814245.1 bacterium | reverse complement strand
GTTTTACAGCATTTTCCGTCAGAATTCCGTCCCCCAAAGATGTGGGTGAGGATAAGGCGAATGCAGGGGGTGACAGAGGTGCTGCCTCCCCTGTTTCTGCCCCACCAATAAGCGACCACAAGAGGAGAGCACCTCTGTCAGGTTGCAGCTACAAAGATTCTCAACACACAACAATCGATCACATCGTAGCTGCAGGGTGCCAGGGGTGCTACTCCCTTGTCCCTGCTTAACGGACAACCACAAGGGTTATCCCTACGGATACAATTTGATTACCTTGCACCATTCCACCAGTTCCACATCGAGGTGAATATCATCATGTCGTAAAAATTTATGCTGCCATCCAATGGCGAAACGAGTGTTGGCACGACTCCAGACATTCTATCAGATCCCAAGTCAGCTTTTGGATCCTTAGTATTCCAGTAGTAAGAAAACCACATCATGTCATTGAAATTGATCAGATTATCCTGTGTCTGGCTTCCCTTTTGTCCAAAATCACCAAGCAATTCAGGATTAAATTCCAACATGCCGCACCTGTTACTAAAAACCGCATCCTTGGCAGTAATTCTTAATTTTCCAAGCTGGCTAAAGGTTGCAGAGGTTGTAGCAACACCATCTTTCATCACAATCATGTTTGAAATACTCCCCATTGGCTCAATTGTCAGGGTGATTGTGCCCTGATAATTTGTCAGGATTTGATTATTACCATCCATTGCCTGAATCTGAATATCCGTTGCTTTCCCTATCATGGGATTATTCAACAGGATATCAAGATAAATAACAGCTATCGTACCAATGGAATTAAACCCTCCTGGTGTACCATTAAGCACAGTACTTGTGCCCCAATTTTCATCATCTGCCCCGTTAATTAAGGAATCTCCAACATTTATTCTGATTGGACTTATCCTTTCTAATGTGTAGCCGGTATCCTTGGCCTCCTTATTGTCCCAGTTAAGGTTATAGGTGATGGAGTCCTGATAACCATGACTATCATCCTTGAGATGGACGACCAGATTCTGTGGGGGGGTAGCAGTGTTGGACAATAAGGAGAAGACACCATGATAATTGGCAGATACCCTGATGATGGGAACAGTATCTGGTATCCCTGAGTGTATAGCCCGAAAATCCTGTGCAGTGGTCAGGATAAGATACCCGTAGGGAGCAATGGTACATCCAGCAACAAACACGGTATTCTCATTAATTCCAAAACTCCAGTTGCTCAAATCAATTGTTTGGTCTGTTGTATTATACAGCTCAGCAAACTCACTGGCACTATCGGCTCCTTTAGGGTTTGGATGCAGTTCATTGATTACTATCCCCTTCTTTCCCATATTTGCCCAGAGTCCCAACCCTTGTTTGCGAGCCTCAACCTCTATGGCTTCCCATTTGAGAAAGTTTAAGCAATCATTATTAATAAAGCATCTGGCTGCCAGACCTTGAGCCAAGAGTTTGGTGTTAAAAACCTCACCATTCAGGATGATTACCCCCAGTGTTCGGCTATACATGTCTTGCGTCTGGCTTCCATTATTTGAGACAAGCAGGGATATGGACTGATTCAGCAGCTCTTTTTCAGTAAATTTCATTGCCTCCACTGCATAAGGTTCATCTGGTGTATGTTTATTTGCCTTTGCTGTCTCAGGTGTGTTTATCCCAAGCAGCCGAACCGTAAAGGTAGCCCCACTCATCGGACGAACCTCAACCGTGTCCCCATCCTTTATTCTGACTACCGTACAACCTGTTATAGTACCCTTGGCTTCATTCACCAATTCGCCGCAAAATCCTTCTGCATTAGCAGATAATATCATCAAAAGCACAATAAACAACCTCAAGTCATAACCTCCTAAGATGTAAGCATTCAGCTATCAGCAGTCAGCCTTCAGCACTATCCCTGACAGCAAAGGAATGCCATGCATCACGGCATAAAAGGAGGCAGCACCTTTGATTTTATGGTCTGGGCTGACTACTGATAGCTGATGGCTGAATGCTTATCCTAATATTGCCTCAATCAACCCATCTGCGGTATACTCATTAGCCACTGTATCCACCCGCAGATTAAGCTCTATTGCCGCCCTTTGGGTTATGGGTCCAATACAGGCTATTCTTACCCCGGAGAGATAGGCTTGCATATCCTCACCATCAAATATCGAGCAAAATCCTTTAACACAGGATGGACTGGTAAGGGTAACAACATCTATCCTGTGATCAAGCAGCAGATCCTTTATTCGTTCATTCTCAAAGATTATGGTCTGATAAGCAGCAACCACATGAGGTATTGCCCCTTGTTCTCTTAAGCCATTCTCTAACACATTTCTGGCATCCTTTGCCCTTGGAATCAAGATATGCTGACCATTTTTATCATATTTCTTCAAGCCCTCAACCAATGCCTCTGCTACGAACTCATCAGGGCAGTAATCGACATTAAGGCAATATCTTTCAAGCTCCAGTTTGGTTTGCGGTCCAATGGCAGCTATCTTTATTCCATATAATTCCCGAATATCCATGCCGCATACCTTGAGCCTTTGCATAAAATATATTACCCCATTGACACTGGTAAATATCAGCCACTGGTATTTTCTTATCTGTTTGATAGCAGAATCCAACTCATCAAACGAATCTGGCGATATGATTTTGATAGTTGGCTGTTCATAGACAACAGCCCCAAGGTCTTGCAGCCTTGCAGAGAACAGTCGTGCCTGTTCTCTATTTCCCTGTGAGATTGGACGGGTAACAAGTATTCCCTTGCCAAAGAGCGGTTTATTCTCAAACCACTGTAATTGTTTTTGCAATTCTACAACCTTGCCAACAACAATAATAGCCGGAGCCTGAATAAAGGAGGCATCCCTGCTAACCCTATCAAGGGTAGTAGTAATTGTTTTTTGTCGATTTGTTGTCCCATGGCAAATTGCAGCAACAGGGGTGTCAGGGCATTTGCCTGCCTCAAGCAGTTTTTTTGCAATTTCCATTATATTGCTTACACCCATCAGAATAACAATGGTTTCAATCCCAACAATATTTTTCCATGGAACACTTGCCTTATCTATGGATTCGTGACCAGTAACTACACAAAGGCTTGAAGCATACTCCCGATGTGTAACAGGGATACCCGCATAAGCCGGTACAGCTATGGCTGAGGTTACCCCTGGTACAATCTCAAAAGGGATCCCATGCTCAACCAAAAACAATGCCTCTTCTCCACCCCTGCCAAACAAAAATGGGTCGCCGCCCTTAAGCCGTACTACCCTTTTACCCTTTTTTGCCTTATCGACCAATAATCGATTAATCTCGTCTTGTTTCAGAGTATGATGTCCAGCCTTTTTTCCCACATAGATCAACTCTGCATCAACCCTGGCAAAGGCAATAATCTCATCCCCAGCCAGATAATCATAAAGAATAACATCTGCCTCACTCATGTACCTTTTTGCCTTTAGGGTTAAAAGCCCTACATCCCCGGGACCAGCACCGATTAAAAATACCTTACCATTATGCATTTTTCATGGTTCTCCTCTTTTGTTTTTTGTAACTACTCAGGCATACAGAATTCAGGAGTCAGAATTCAGAATAGCTCCAGAGTAAGCCTATAAATCCCATTATCTCTCTCTCAATATCCCCATATTTCCTGCGAAAACTATCATAGCAGGTGTTTTCATTCTGACTT
>JAHIZN010000458.1 GCA_018814245.1 bacterium | reverse complement strand
GGACTGTTACCATGTCAGGCAAGCTTATACTACACCGTGGGTAATGGTATATGGACAGCTATTAATAGTAATGCATCATCACCATACCGATGGACAGTACCCACCACAATAAACTCAAGTGCTGTGCAGATAAAGGTAGTGATAAAGGATTCACTTGGGGTAACAGCTGAGGCAATAAGTCCGTGCTTTGAAGTAGACTCAATCCCGCCAAGCATTGAGGCTATCACACCAGCAAATAATGCCGCTGATATTGGTATTACCACCAATATCAGCATCACCTTCTCTGAAGAGATGAATACTGACAAGACGCAAGGTTCATTTGTTATCTCTCCTTGCCCCGGCATTCTTGGCTATCGCTGGAACAATGGCTCAACCACATTGACTGTAGAACTAAAGGGTACGCTGTCATATAACACAACCTATACCTGCATGTTAAGTACCAGTGCCAGGGATGCCTGTGCCGGCAATCAGTTAGCAAGCAACTATGTCTGGTCATTTACAACCAAGAAGATAGTGAATCCATTAGCAGTTACCTTGATCTCGCCAAACGGTGAAAAGCCATGCATTGCCGGTGACAGTAAATGGCCTGTTGCGTGGAGCGTATCCGGAGGTATCCAGTCGTATAAGACTGACCTGTATTACTCCATGGACAACGGAAACACATGGCTTCCTGTAGTTGAGAATGTGGGTAATTCCCCCTATAACTGGCAAGTGCCAGCCATAGACTCATTGTATGTCAAGACAAGGGTAGTGGTTACAGATGCCTTAGGGCAGCAGGCATCAGATATAAGCGATGCTGCCTTTGAGATTGATTCGTGTATGCCGACAGTAAAAAGTACCATGCCGCAGGATAATGCAACAAGCGTACCAATAGGCAAGGGATCTGGTACTGTCAACACCTTAAATATCCCGGATTTCATTATCCCTGCATGTCCTAATGCTTTAGATTATGCCAATTGCAAACCCGGCAAGGCTGTATACAGCGGCACAATTGTTTTAAGTGGAATAGAGTTTGTCAATGGTGATGTTACCTTTGATGGAATAGTGCAGGTGGTTGGCACTGGTGCTATTGTTGCCGCTGGTAATATCTATGCAAGGGATGGGATCACATTACAGAATATTCCGGATACATTCGCAGCAGGCATACCCATTGGACTGCTTGCCGGCGGCAATATAGAGATATCAAGCAATGGGGATAGGATGGATGTGATCAATACCCATGTGTATGCCAAGGGAACAATCGAGATCAAGCCTCAATACCGCAGCAAGTATAAACTTGGACAGCAAGGGCTTCTGAGGGCAGGCAAGGTTCATATCTATGTTGCCAACCCGGGTGGCGGAAGTGAGACCGCAGGTTTTGGTAGTGAGGGAAGAATATACTCTGAAGGTGATTGTAATATATGGGCATTGAGGGGTAAGGATGCGTATACCGATCTTTCGTTAAATGGAGAGGTAAAGGCATATGGAAATATTGACCTGTCTACGGTTAATTGGGATACAACACTTAACATGAATGCACATATACAGTCAAAAAAGAATGTCTGGCTCAAGGTTACACACAGAGAAAGGGTAGTACTGGGTAAGACAGGAAGGATATTTGCCGGCGAGAGTATTAAGATATATGGGGATGGTAATAGCTGCTGCTTTGTCAGTGAGGATGAAAGCAAGATTTATGCAAAGGCAAATATTGATATATGGTGTCTGGCAAAGGATACCATTAATGGTGAGGTCTTTAGCAACGGCAGTATAGAGCTGGCAAGCAATGAGTCTGACCAGAACATTAATATCGGGGCATTGGTATGTGCCTACAACGGGAATGTCTTGTTAAAGGTTAAGCATCGAGCTGTACTTAGATTAAAGAGATATGCCAAGCTGTGTGCCTCAGGGGATATAAAGATAACAACAATTAGCAACAGCAGCTATTTTACCAGTGAGGATGATACGGTTATTTCGTCAAGGGATGCGGGTGTATACATCTGGGCTTTGGGTGGTGAAACACTCAATGGTACCATTAATGCCAGAACAAACATAGAGCTGGCAACCATTGATTCGGATAAGAGTCTTAGCCTTGGTGCATGTGTACTGGCTGGCGGCAGTATTGAGGTAAAGGCAAAATATCGCGAAAGGGTGGTGCTTACAAAGACAGGCAGGCTGCTGGCAAGGGGTAGTATAAAAACATGTTTCGTGTTAAGTGGAGACTTTATCGCAGATGAGGGAAGTATTATCCAGTCAGGTGGTTATGCGGATATTCAAAGTGTGAATGCGGCAAATCTCAAGGGAAGTATTACTAGTAATTATACCGTAGTACTTCCAATTGTTACTTGCTGCTTTGGTGAGATTAACGGAGGCGGCAATGATAATAGCATTATTATCAGCTTTAGCGAGGAGATGAATATGGCTGTTACTCAGCAGGCATTTATTATTAATCCCAATACAGAGATACTCGGATATGAGTGGAGCAATGGATCAAGTACACTAAAAATAAGGCTAAAACCGTTTGATTATGGGACAAAATATACTTGCGTGGTTACCAATCAGGCAAAGGATACTTGTGCCGGTAACCATATGCTTAAGAACTATGTCTGGTCGTTTACCACAGACAGGCGTCTATTGCCGCTTAGCCTTGAGCTTATTACGCCCAATGGTGAGAAGCCATGCATTGCCGGTAATAGCATATGTCCTGTTGTCTGGACAGCAAGCGGCGGTATCCAGCCGTATAAGGCTTCCCTGTATTACTCCATGGATGAGGGCAATGCATGGACACTTATTGCGGAAAATGTGGTATCACCCTATAACTGGCAGGTGCCGGCTATAGACTCGCTGCATGTCAGGATTAAGGTAGTGGTCACAGATGCCGGCAATCAGCAGGTGTCTGATACAAGCGATGCTGACTTTGAGATTGACTCGATCCCGCCAAGCGTGATAAGTGTTTCACCGCTAAACGGGGCAACAAATGTGCTCGGCAGTTCAACCATTATCATCAAATTCAGCGAGGAGATGAATATCATAGCCGCACAAGAGGCGTTTAGTATCAGCCCAAACCCCGGCATAGAAGGATATACATGGTCTGACGGCACCACTACCCTGACGATTACCGTAAAACCGCTTACCCCTGATATTAAGTACTACTGCCAGATTAGCAAGGCAGCCAAGGATAGTGCATGTATCCCCTTGGCAGCAGTATACGAATGGTCGTTTATGGCAACTAAGCCATTTGACTCACTTGGGGCAAAGATTCTTGCACCAAATGGCGGCAATACATGGAGGGGACAGTATTCTGTTATCACTGAAAATATAACCCTGCCGTCGGGCTGGGGAAACACAGTGGTTGGTTCTGGTACAGCTGTTATGGAGGATGTTGCGGTTGGTGATGCTGATAATGACGGCAAAAGTGAGGTCTATGGTGTCTGCGGCTCGTATATCTATCAATTCAAGCAGAATGGAGCTACATGGACCAGTACAATGATTGGTACACAAAAAACCTATGGACTTCATGCCATTACGATTGGTGATGCGGATAATGACGGCAAAAGTGAGGTGTATGCAGCGTATGGTCCAGTGGGCGACTGGAATGGCGGCGTGTACCAGTATAAATGGGATGGGAGTAAATTCGTTGAGGCATGGGTATATATAGAAGCTGCCTATTGTTACGGTAATTATGCTGGCGGCACATGGAAGGGTGCTCTGGATGTTAAGATTGGCGATGTGGATAATGATGGACAGAAAGAGCTGTGGGTATCTGATTCCAAGGGCTATGTGTATCAGCTCAAATGTATCTCCGGGAAATGGTACAGCATGTTTCAGGTGTGTGCGGGTCCGTGTTACACCTTCATGACCGGCATTGAGATAGGTGATGCGGATGGTGATGGCAAGAATGAGCTGTATGGGGCAAAGAATAATGGCTATATCTATCAGTACAAGTATGTAAATAGCTCATGGAAATACGGCACAATGAGTGATCAGGTTGGGACACAGATAGCCGATAAGATGGGTGACGGCATTGGCTTTGGTGATGGGGATAATGACGGCAAGCCTGAAATCTATCGGGCAGTCTATAATGGTTCGTTGTATCAGGTTAAATATAATGGCTCAAGCTGGGCAACAACAAGGATAATGGAAAACTCCTGCGGCTATGATGTTGTTGTCTGTGATGGGGATAACGATGGTAAAAAGGATGTGTATTGTGTTGACATGAGCCAGAGGGTTTGCCAGCTCGATTGGAATGGCACGGGATGGGACAAGGTATATATTGGCGATGCAGGGGCAGGGCTGACGCAGGGTATGAGCATTGGGGATGGAAATAACGATGGCAAGATTGAATTGTATGGGGCAAATGATGATAAAAGCATCTATCAATTCAGGATGGCGGCAAACATCAGCATAGACATTCAGGGGCGGCTGATAGAGGGGCAGACCAATGCCATCAGGTGGGAGGCAATTGGCGGGACACCGCCATACCTATCCACCCTATACTATTCTATTGATGGCGGTTATTCCTATACCCTGATCTCCTCAAACATTGGTACGATCACCTTTGACTGGAAGGTGCCTGCGGTTAATTCTAAGGCATGTCTGGTAAAGGTGGTTGTTACAGATAGCACGGGAAGGTCTGCTGTTGACATGAGTGACTTCTTCTTTGAGATTGACTGTATCCCGCCGCAGATAGTCAATGTTTCACCCACAGGCAGGAATATACCCATAACTTCAGATGTGGTTATTGGCTTTGATGATGTTATGAATACAGCTTATACAGTCAAGGCATTCAGCATTTATCCCGGGGTAATAATCAATGGTTATCGATGGGAGAGCTATAATAATGTTATGGTTGTTGATCTTGAGAATCTTAGTTATGATACAGAGTATACCTGCAAGGTAGATCTCAATGCCATTGATACCTGTACCGGCAATCCAATAATGGGTGTATATACATGGAAATTCAGGACAATGGCACAGCCGGACATACCATTACCCCTAAAGATAGAGCTGGATTGCCGCGGTGAGGTGACTCAGGGTGATAAAATATGCAATACCATTCGAATAACCAAGGAAGGGGATTGGTATCAAAAGTGGGGTTGGGATGAATACATGGTGGTTTATAAGCTTGATCCAAATATGAGCTTTGTTTGGTCCTCACCGTATGGGTATTATAATGCAGCAAGCAACACCCTTACTTGGTGGGTAAACATGAAGGATCTGGCGCCAGGCTCAAGCACGGTTGTGTGGAAGGCAGAGCTGAATGCATTGGTATTGCCAAATGCAAAGCCAGGCAGCGTTATGGAAAACAAGCTCATGGTCTATCCCGGAGCCATTCCGAGCGGCATTGAGCCGTGGCTGCCAATGAGTGTGAAGGACAATACATTAATAAAATACACTGGCACCCAAAGCATGAGCCTGCCGCTTGGCTGGAGAATAGAGGAGATGATGTTATCAAGCGACTTGATGAAAAGGATAGGTATTGGGTATTGGAAAGACCGACTGATTGCCGCTTGTCTGATTACGCAAGGGGAATTTCCGACAGATAAGGATTGGACAAATGATTATTATTTTAATGACTTCATGAAAATTATCAAGAACAAATTTCCACAACAGTTTGTTTTTGACCAGATGAAGTGGAAGACTATCTCCCCATGGTCAGTCAAGGCATTGAGCAGGGTGATTGCCGCACCAGCGGTAATAGATAACTCATGGAAAAAGGTAAAGATAGGTGCAAGTGTTGGTGATTATGTTATTGGTGCTGTAGCCATTGGGGATGTGGATAATAATGGCAGGCAAGAAATTTACTATGGTGATGTGGGCAATTATCTCTATCAGTGCACATGGAATGGCAAGGACTGGGAGGCAAAGCAGATAGCCAAAATGGAGTGGGCAATAGAGGCGGTTACGGTTGGCGATGGGGATAACGATGGGAATGATGAGCTGTATGTGGTTGGACAGGGCAGGCCAGTGTATCAGTTCGAGTGGGATGGAGCCTCATGGATACGGACAATTGTTGGAGAGGATGGGGATGGCATATTTTCAGTGACCATTGGTGATGGAAACAACGATGGCATCAATGAGATCTATGTTGGGTGTAAGAACGACTGGGTGTATCAGTTTAGCTGGGTTAATGGGTTTTGGGTAAAGTCAAGTGTGGGTGAATGCGGCTCAGATATTTTCAAGATATCCATTGGTGATGCAGATAATGACGGCAAAAAGGATGTGTATATTGCCTGTGAGGATGGCTTTGTTTACAGCTTTAAGTGGGTTAATAACCAGTGGACGCAGGCAAAGATTGCTAAACCAGACAGCAGCATGTTTAGTGTGTCGGTTGGGGATGGTGATAACGATGGCAAGGAGGAAATATACGGGGTATGCTTTGATGGACATGCGTATCAGTTCAAGTGGCATGAAAAGGGATGGATTGTAACCGATATGGGTGTTGCCGGCGGTCAAGAGGAAAGGGACGGGGCATGCAGCCTGCAGGATGGAGACAATGACGGTAGATATGAGCTGTATGTTTCAAGCAAGAGCGGGTATGTGTATCAATTTAAGTGGGATGGAACATCATGGATGAGGTCGGTTATAGGCAATGTAAATGTTCCGCTTCACTATGTAGCCATTGGTGATGGGGATGGAGACGGCTTGTATGATGTATATGCTGCGGACGGCGGGGTATATCAATTCAAGATAGATCCGCAGCTGTCATTCAGGGTTGAGACGCAAAAGGTGTCCTATGCCAAAAAAGAGTGTGTCAGGATACGCCTGAAGATAACCAATTATAGCTCAAGCGAGAGGGTGTTGAAATTCAAGACAACAAAGATGTTTGACCTGAAGATAAAATCCATTGGCAGCGGGTGTGTGGTTTATGACTGGGCATACAACAAGGCCTTTGCTGATGGTGTGGCAATGATACGGCTGTTACCCGGGGAGGAGCAGGTACTATTTGAAATGGATTGGGACCAGAAGGATCTCTATGGCAGTAATGTATCTGGCGGGAGATATTGCATTGAGGCAAACCTTGCCGATGGACGCCTGGGCAGCCACATGGAGATGAGGGCAAAGAGCAAGGAGATAGAGATATGCTCCGCAGTGCCATTGTGGATACCAGCAGTACCTGCCCAACAGCCGTACACTGAGTTTGACATTGAGGCAAGGATAGGGACAATAAGCAATCAGGTAAAGGATCTGTTTGGATGTGCCTTCAGGCTGAATTATAATGTCAATGAGGCCCGCTTAAGTGTTATTCGGGTAGATGCAGGTAGCTTTCTTGGCAGCGATGTGATTTCGTTTACCTCAAGTGTGGATACCACTAAAGGGTTTGTGGATATTGGGCTGTCTCGCAAGAAAGCAGCAGGTATTGGTGTGGATGGATATGGGGTTGTGGCAAAGATACGGGTCAAGGTTGATTATATCTCCAGCTCAAGCCTCAAGCTAAGCCTTAGCAATGTTAGTGCCGTAAACTCAAAGGGTGAGCATATCCTGATGGAGGCATCAGGCACAGAGATACCCATTGGCGGACAGGTGATCGTTTGGCCAGGCGATACAAACAACGATGGCAGGGTAGATGCCAACGAT
>JAHIZN010000311.1 GCA_018814245.1 bacterium | reverse complement strand
GAGCCTGCCCCAGCGAATGCAGGGTGGCAGGCTCTGTCCATACATAATTAACTATGCGACAATTAACAGTTGACACGACAGTAGCTGTTAAAGGAACAAGGGAGGCAAATACCCCTGTCACCCTGCAACTACCTCATATACGGCTTAATGCAACAATCGCACAAATTGAAAAATTTTCGCCTCTACTTATGTTACATCAAGTCAATGTCAACAAAAAAACACCACCCTATTTTGCCGGCTGAGTTGGTGCCGATTGAGGAACTGGTGTCGGCTGAGCCTGCTGTTGAGCTGGTGCAGATTGTTGTTGAGCTGGCGCAGATAACATACCCTTGCGTTGCGTAACAGATGCCTGCTTAGGCAGAATAATTGCCAGAAGCAGGGATGTAATCATAAAAAGTGTTACGCCGCCAGCTGTGATACGAGTCATGATATTCCCTCGCCTTGTACCCCAAACAGTTTCAGATGCACCACCCCCAAAGGCTGATGCTAATCCCCCACCCTTTCCAGTTTGCAAAAGAATAAGAAGAATTAATGATACACAAAGAGTATAGTGTAAAACAATCAATAAAATAGTAACCATAACGAACCTCCTTTTTCTGAATCTCGAATCTCGAATTGCGAATTGCGAATCTGCGGAAATGGAACAGATCAGATTCGCGATTCGCAATTCGCAATTCAAAATTCTGCTCCGTTTCTCCAGATTCGCGATTCGCAATTCGCAATTCGCGATTCTGCTTCATCTGACCGCTGAATGCTTTTTTCCTACGCTCCATATTTTGTTAATTTCAAGGCATTTGCCATTGCTAATGTCATTACCTGCATTGCCGATATTCTTCCAATTCCACCCTTGGCACATTCCTTTTCTGAAAACTGTACCACATCGTCTTTACCTGTATATCTACCATGAAGAATAATTGGTACCGGATGCCAGCTATGACCCTTTAGAACCGCTGGAGTAGAATGATCTCCGGTAACAATCAATACGGCTGGTTTTAATTCTAACAAGTTTGGGATATAAGAATCCACCTCCTCTAAAATAGAAACCTTTTTCTCAAAGTTTCCATCCTCACCAGCACTATCTGTGTATTTCACATGAATATAAAAGAAATCGTATTTATCAAAATTCTGCCTCAAACAGTCAAATTCATCATTAATCCTTTCCCCTGCAGGTAAAATTTCCATACCAAATAGCCTTGCCAACCCGCGATACATGGGATAAATGGCAATGGCTGCTGCTCTTAGTTTATACCTTTCATGAAATGACGACAATTTCTGACTTTTGGCAAACCCCCTTAACAGGATCATATTAGCCGAAAAGGATTTTGATAATCTCTTTTTGACCTCTTCGATAAATTTAGTTATTATACCTGCGGTTTCAGCAGCCAATGGTCCAAGTGGTTTTACTGGTAATGGGGCAAGCCCTTCCACTTGTGGATCTGTCTCAGAAAGGGCATCGTCCAATCCCTTGCCACGAAATATCACCACCACACGATGCTCCTTAACCGGCTTAACAAATATCTTAATACCACTTATCTCTATGCCTTCCAACCGGCTGCATATTTTAATACTCTCTTCTGTGGAGATTCTTCCTGCTCGTCTGTCACTTATCTTTCCATTCTTGTCCATGGCAGCAAGGTTACCCCTTACAGCCAGATCACCTGATTCAAGCGGAAAATCAATCCCCAATGCCTCAAGTAAACCCCTGCCTATTTTATGTTCAAGGGGATCATAACCAAACAATGACAGGTGTGCAGGTCCACTGCCAGGCGTTATCCCTGGAGCAATCGGATCTGTTATGCCACAAATGGAATCCCTTGCCAAGGCATCAAGATTTGGAATATTTGCTGTATCAAGCTCTGTTTTGCCTGACTTATTCGGGATACCAGACAAACCATCAATAACTAAAAGGACTATCTTTGAATCTGTAGTTACAGCCAACTGTTCGATGAGTTTATTTATCATCAGGCAAAACCACACTCCTTTTATATCTTACTATTTTGACAAATGATTCTACATCAAGGCTTGCTCCGCCAACAAGTGCCCCATCAATCTCTGGTTGAGCCATTAAAATGTCGATATTATCAGGTCTGACACTTCCGCCATATTGAATCCTGACATTTGAAGAAATTCGTTTATCATAAAGACTGGTAATAGTCGCCCGAATAAAGGCATGCATCTTATTTGCATCTTCAGCACTGGCAGTTTTGCCGGTACCAATTGCCCATAAGGGTTCATAAGCAAGCACAGTTCTTGCCATCTCATCTTTAGATATATCATGCAGATTTTTTACCAGCTGGTCATGAACTACCTCTTCTGCCTTACCCTTTTCCCTTTCCTCAATCTTTTCACCAACACACAAAATTGGCTTCATTCGGTAATTCAAGGCAGCCTTAATTTTTAGATTAATTATCTCATCGGTTTCGCCAAGAATTTCTCTTCGTTCAGAATGACCAAGAATTACATAATGTACCCCGATATCAGCCAGCATCAATGGGGATACCTCACCAGTATATGCCCCAGCTGACTCATAGTACATATTTTGTGCCCCAAAAAGGATATTTGTGTCCTTGACCACACCTGCGACAGCATACAGGGCAGTAAACGGCGGAAAGACAATAATCTCCATATCAGGGCAATCATTCAGGGTTTCAACCAGCTCCCTGGCAAACTCTACAGCTTTTTTTATGGTTTTATTCATCTTCCAGTTTCCAGCAATTATTGGTTTTCTCATCATATTCTCCTCGTACTAATGATTCACAGGAATCAGCATCTGAATCTGCCGCCTGTCAACTATCTATTTATTCGTTAATACTATCAATCCCGGCATTTCCTTGCCCCCAAGAAACTCCAGACATGCCCCGCCTGCGGTTGAAACATGGTTGAATTTATGAGCAATATTAAGATGGTCAATAGCCTCATCTGTCTCACCGCCACCAGCTATTGTAATTGCTGGTGAATCCGCAATTGCACAAGCCATTCTATTTGTTCCGACAGCAAATTCAGGTATTTCAATCACCCCAAATGGTCCATTCCACAGGATACACCCTGCCCCATTCAACCGTTTGGTAAACTCCTCAATCGTCTTTGGTCCAATGTCCACACCCATCCATCCATCAGGAATATTTTCATCCACAGTTGTCTGAATATTCCCATATTTTCTATCAGAAACAGAAAGCATATTGGTTATTGTATAATCCATGGAAAGAACAATTTTATCCATATTTTCCTCAAGAAGTTTTTTGACAACAGGCACATAACTCTCCTCAAAAATAGACAAACCAATGGTTTTGCCTAATACCTTCTGAAAGATATATGACATGCCGCCACCAATCAGGAACAGATCTGCTTTTTCCATCAGGTGTTCAATTACCCCTATCTTGGTAGACACCTTTGACCCACCAATAGCTATCACAAATGGTTTTGGCGGATTCGTTAATATCTTATCCAGACACCCCATCTCCTTTTCCATCAGAAAACCAGCTGCAACCATATCAAAATGTTTGGCTATTGCACTAACAGAGGCATGGGCACGATGAGAAACACTGAACCCATCGTTCACATATATATCAGCCAACCTTGATAGTTTAGCCGCAAACTCCGGATCATTTTTTTCCTCTTCAGAATAGAACCTCAGGTTTTCAAGCAGGACAACATCACCAGGCTTCAAATCATCCACTACACTCTCTACATCCGGTCCAATACAATCATCAAGTTTTATCACCTTTCTGCCAAGAATCTCTTCCAGCCTCTTGCCAACCATAGTCAGCCTCATTTCCTCAACAACCTTACCACGGGGTCGTCCAAGATGAGACATAAGAATAATCGAGGCTCCATTGTCTAAAGCATAGTTTATCGTTGGCAGACTCTCTTCTATCTTTCGATTATCTGCCACGCTTCCATCAGGACTTAGAGGCGTATTAAAGTCCACACGAATCAGTACTTTTTTGCCGGTTATGTCCACATCCTTAATAGTTAATTTATTAAATGCCATCACCATCTCCTTAAAATATTTCTTTAAGTGTAAAACTTAATCCTTTGAGTAACTCTGATTTAACTATATCATCAGGTTCCTTATAGCTGCCTGCTATTTCATACAAATTGCTTACAAGACTATAGATTTGAATTGTTTTCCCTTTCGGGTCAACTATCCAATATTCTTTTACCCTATGGTCTGCATATAATTTCTTTTTTATAATCGTATCCCTGCCAGCAGAAATAGGTGAGAGTATTTCTATTACCAAATCCGGGGCTCCCTTTATATTTGTCTTATTAATGATGTACAACCGCTCTTTTGATATAAAAAATATATCTGGTTGAACGACATCTGTTTCAGACAAGACTACATCACACGGAGCGTCAAATACCTCGCCTAAGTCATTATCTATAACAAAATCCTCTAAAATCCGCTCAAGTCTTCTGGATACTTGTTGATGATGTGGTATCGGTGCTGGAACCATACTTAATCTACCTCCCATAACCTCATATCTTTTATCAATATCCCGCAGGAGCTTGTAATCTTGATAGGTTATTTTAATCTCAGCCGGAATAGGTTCTAACAATCGTTCTGCTATTACTGTTTGGGACATATTTTATCCTCTCTCTTTGATTCTTGTTTGTGGATATTCGTTCTTCTCCACGCCCGACTTTGACTAAGTAGTCAGATATCATCAAGAATACTGTGCGGGCGGTGATACTCTCCCTTGGCAGCGTCCTTGCCGTGGTAGTCTCTGCTCATGTGTTTTCCTTTCTCTTGGTGTTCGATTTGTTTGTGACATAGTGCCTCCTAACAAATATATAGAATCAGATCCACAACCCTGCATGAATATCCCCATTCGTTATCATACCAAGCAATGATCTTGACCATATTACCACTGCCAGAGGTGCTACCTCCTATGACTGAGGTACATCCAGCATCAACAATAGAGGATTTAGGATTATCATTAAAATCACACGAAACCAACGGTTCTTCACAATATTCAAGATATTTTACAAGCTGAGGTGTAGAGGCAGCTGTTTTTATTGCATGATTTACCTCTTCCACAGTAACATCCCTTCCAAGCTCTGCAACAAGGTCTACAACTGACACATTAGGGGTTGGCACACGAATAGCCATGCCATGCAGTTTACCCTTTAGCTCAGGCAAAACCAATGCTACAGCCGAAGCTGCCCCTGTTGTCGTAGGAATCATGGATACTGCCGCTGCCCTTGCCCGCCTGAGGTCCTTGTGCGGCAAGTCTAATATCTTCTGGTCATTTGTATATGAATGAATTGTTGTCATTAATCCCTTTTGAATACCAAAGTTTTCAAGCAATACCTTTGCCACTGGAGCAAGACAGTTGGTAGTACATGAGGCATTGGAAATAATATTATGGCTTGACGGATCATACTTGTCTTCATTAACACCCATAACAATGGTAATATCCTCATTTTTTGCAGGAGCACTGATAATAACCTTTTTTGCCCCTGCCTGAAGATGAGCCTTTGCCTTTGCAGCATCTGTAAATAAGCCAGTAGACTCAACCACTACATCCACCCCAAGCTCTTTCCATGGAAGCTGAGCAGGGTCTTTGACAGCAATTATCTTTAGCTCACGGTCATTTACCATGAGATTGGTGTCTTTTGCCTCAACCCTTCCAGAAAATATGCCATGAACAGAATCATACTTTAGCAGATGTCCCAGCGTTTTTGCATCAGTCAGGTCATTAACCGCAACAAATTCAATGTTAGGATTATTTATCCCTGCCCGAAATACAAGCCTCCCTATCCTTCCAAATCCATTAATTCCTACTCTGATAGCCATAAACTTTGCCTCCCTCTTTATATTGATACGATCATATTCTTGTAGCTGCTACTCTTGTAGTCACCTGTGTGTCGGCAGGGGCAAGCCCTGCAGCTACGATGCGATCACTTGTTGCGTGTTAGCTTCTTGTAGCTGCGACTCTTGTGGTCGCTTGTGTATCGGCAGGGACAAGCCCTGCAGCTACGATGTGATCACTTGTTGCGTGTTAGCTTCTTGTAGCTGCGACCCTTGT
>JAHIZN010000310.1 GCA_018814245.1 bacterium | reverse complement strand
TAGGGTGGTGAATATCTTATTAACATTACACAAACAAGGCAGAAACAGAAATACTTTGATATTACCCATCCCCTTTATCCCCTCTATCTCCGTATCCCCCTTCTTACACTACCTGAATAGTTACCTCATATTTTTCTAATCTCTATATCTCCTTATCTCCTCCATAATCCCCCACATCTCCTTTTCTTACACTACCTGAGCAGTTACAAATTTAGCTATTTAAGGACACTACCAATCTTTTAAATATTACAGATATTGATACTGCACCCACTAATCTGCCGTCCTTTTCCACAATATAGACAGTTTCGTCGCCTGAAATTGAAAAAAGGGTTACAGCCCCAAAGGTTGAGATGGAAGGCGTAATTGTTCGGATATTTTGCTTCATGACCAACCTAACCTCTGCCAACATCAGATCCTTTAGTTTGTCCTCAAACTTGAAAAGCCCGGGTGAAAAATTTACATTCTTCAAGCTTCCATCAACTATATAGGGAGGTAATGCCTCGCAAATTATACTTCGCATATTCAATTCACCCTGAAAGATACCATCTTTGTCAATTACAGGCAGTTCAGTCAGGTTTGCAGAAAGCATAATCCTCACAGCTTCCTTGACCTGCGTATCAGGATATACTACCTTCATCTCATCTAATTTTGTCATAATTTGTTGTACTTCCATATTATCCCTCCGTAAGCGTTCAGGTATCATCCATCACAGCTTATCATTACCCACAATTAATTCAGCAATTCAACAATTCAGCAATTCAGCAATTCAACAATTGACAATTGCTGAATTAATGAATTATTGAATTATTAATCATTTTGTGATGCATGCTTCTGTTATTTTGCAGCATTTTCCGTCAGAATTCTGTCCCCCAAAGATGTGGGTAAAGATAAGCTGCATTTGCAGGGGCAGGCTCTGTCCATACATAATTAACTATGCGACAATTAACAGTTGACACGACACTATTGCCACAAAAAGTCCTTTAGCTCATGGGTTATTTTCATACTGCGGAGCTTTTCCAATACACTTTTTTCTATCTGCCTTGCCCTTTCTCTCGTCAATCCCAAGATTTTTCCAACCTCTTCAAGGGTATGTGGTTCCATGCCATCCAGACCAAATCTTAATTTCAATGTCATTTTTTCTTTTTCCGGAAGCATATTTAGAATAACATTAATCCTTTCCTGAAGCATTCGCAAAAATAAAGTCTTTGCCGGTGAGAGGGCTTCTTTATCTTCAATCAAATTACCAAGTTGACTTTCCCCATCAATACCCATGGGTGAGTCAAGAGAAACAGGCTCCTGAGCAATATTAATCAGCTCAATCACCTTTGGCACAGGCAGATTCATCTGTATCGCTATCTCTTCCATTTCAGGCTCTCTTCCTAATTCTTGAGAAAGCGACTGAATGATTCGCAGACATCGATTGATTATCTCTACCATGTAGATTGGTATCCTGATAGTTCTTGCCTGATCAGAGACAGATCTTAAAATAGATTGTTTTATCCACCAAATGGCATAGGTGCTAAATCGATAACCCTCCATATAACTATACCTGTCCACAGCCTTAACCAATCCCAGATTGCCCTCATTAATAATATCAAGCAAGCTCATCACGCCACCGGGTACATATCTTTTAGCAACCGTGACTACTAATCGCAAGTTTGCCTCTATAAACTTTCTTTTTATATTTTCAATCTCTGCCTCAACTATATTCATCTGATAAAGCATATCATGGATCTCTTCTGTGGAAAATTCTGATAGCATGGGCAACATCTCTGGTAAATACGAATGAGGGGTATGTTGAATCTCTTCTTCTGCCTTTGTGTCTTGCAGGTTTTCTTTATTTGCCCATCCTTCATTCCATTTGCGAAACCTTTTCGAAGACATACCAATCTTTAGCTCTATTTCCTTAAGTTTTATTCTTTTCTTTTCCAGTTCAATAGCCAGTTCTTTTTCTTCATCGGCACTTAAAAGAGTAATTTGTTTGATTTCCTTAAGGTAAGCTTTTATTGGTGAGTCAGACACATATCTTTTACTCTTTCCTATTATAACATGCTTTTTTTCTTCAATCTCAGGCTCAAGCTCTATCTCCTCCTGTAACATATCATTCTGTATTTCAATATGTTCCTCTTCAAGACGAGCAAGAATGTCATCTATATGTGACGGATCAGCATAATTATCATCAAGTATCCCTTCAACATCATCATGCGTAAGATAGCCATTCTGTTGCCCTTTTTTCAAAAGCTGGTTTACTTTATCCTGATAATTTTTCATTTAAAAATCTCCCAGCAATCTTGCATGAAAAATGCAGGCAAATGGTGTTTTTGTTATCAATTACATTTATTTTCATAAAATGAAATTACAATATCACCATATCTGCGTTGTTTTGTCAGGGCTAATGTGTCAGTTGCAGAAAACCCCTTTACCAGAGGCAGCACATCTTCTTTTTTATGATGTTCTACGCCAACCAATCCACATGTAGAAAGCAGGCTGCTCTTGCTTATTGCCTCTATAGTTGGACAGACAAGCCCCTTTAAGAATGGGGGAGCCAAATAGATAATATCAAATGTCCTTTTTTTATCTAATCTCTGAATTGCTTCAAAGACATTCAGTGTAATTATTTCAGCATGTTCAAGAAAGTTAACAATTGTTAGATTTTCCTTGATAAGCCTTGCCTGTATCACATTATTTTCAACAAAAACAACTCGTTTTGCCCCACGGCTTAAGGCTTCGATACCAATATTGCCAGTACCAGAGTATAAATCTAAGATAACAGCATCCTGAATCCTATCATACAGCATATCAAATAAAGATGTTTTTACCCTGCTCAGGGTCGGGCGGGTGGACATGGTGTCTAATGCCTTTATTTTCCTACCCTTGGCGATACCGCCGCTGATTCTAATCATTGTACCTTACCCCAGCGATTCTAATTGAGGATATCTCACGCGGAGACGCGGAGATCGCGGAGACAGAAGAGAAAGATGAGATTTTCACCAGTTCCATTTCTTTAACTGTAAGCATTCAACTATCAGCAGAATGCAAAAAACCATAAAATCAAGGCAAAGTTGCTATTGTCGTGTAAACTGTTAATTGTCGCATAGTTAATGAGGTGCTACCTCCCCTGTCTCTGCCACCAATAAGCGACCACAAGGGTCGCAGCTACAAAAATTCTCAACACACAATAATCGATCACACCGTAGCTGCAGGGTGCCAGGGGTACTACCCCCTTGTCTCTGCTTAACGGACACTCACAAGGAGGGAGCCTCTCTGGCAGGGATGTCCCTACAAATTGTTATGCGTCAAATTAAGGTTGACACGATACTACGACTTCTCTTTCCTCTCTCCCTCCGCGTTCTCCGCGTCTCCGCGTGAGCTCTCTTTCTCCTCTTTTATCCCCAAAATGTTAAGATCGCCTCTCTGATAATCTTGGCAGCAATAGCAGCTGTAATCTGTCCTATGTCATGAGATGGAAGAACCTCAACCACATCAAAACCAACGATATTCAATCCGCTTAAGGAATAAATAGCCTCAAATAGCTCATGCGGAGAAACACCACAGGATTCAGGAACACTTACCCCGGGTGCATAGGCTGGGTCAAGGACATCAATGTCAATGGTCAAATAAATCGGTACTCCTTGCAGCCTTTTCATGGCAGAGGCATCAAGCGTTAGCTGTTCAGAAAGATGACACTGCTGCCTGCCAAGCTCAAACTCTTCCTTTTCTCCGGATCTAATCCCTAATTGATAGATCCTTTCTGGTCCAACTATTTCCAAACAACGACGCATTACACAGGCATGAGAATATTTTTTACCCTCATATTCATTCCTCAAGTCAGTATGGGCATCCATCTGGATAATTACCATCTCAGGATACCGTGTTATCAACCCCTCAACAACACCCACTGTAACAGTATGTTCACCGCCAATAACCACAACCTTCTTGTTATTAACAGCTTCTATCTCTTCTGAAATAAGCCTTAAGGATTCAACAATATCTCTGCCAAAGGTTACCCCTCCCATGTCACACAGCTTCATCTCTTGTAAACTGCGATCCAATCTGTGGCTATAGCTTTCTAAGAGATGGGACATCTGTTTAATAATATGTGGGACATCAACCATACCTGTGCCCAGGGTGCTTCTTTTCGGGACACTATATTCAAGCGGTGCCCCTAATAAGGCAACCGTAGCCTCGTCTAAGTGTGCTTCAAAATCTAAAAATTTCTTAACATGATTCATCTTGTCCTCCAATTCCACGCAAAGAATCGCAAAGATTTCACGCAAAGAAATGCAAAGGATTATATGCAATCCTATTCAGTCATAAATCTCTGCGTTCTTTGCGATTTTTGTTACTTTTGCGACCTTTGCGTGATATTGTTACTATTGAGTAATTACTCAGTTTCCTCAAAATAAATTCGTAACCGTTCAGGTAGTGTAAGAAAAGGAGATGTGGGGGATTATGGAGGAGATAAGGAGATATAGGGATTAGAAAAATGAGGATAATACAACTTATCCCCTTAGGAATGATAACCCTGCAATCTTCCCTTCGATTTTAAGGCATTGATTATATTATTATCCCCATATCTCATGTCATATCTCCATATCCCCCTTCTTACACTTTTAATGTTATAGCCTGAACGATTACATAAATTCGCGATTTTTAATACAACAAAACAGCAGCAGCAATCACGCTTCCTATCTTGACCACAGTATGTTGCGTACTCGTTACCTTAACATCATCCATGGTAATTCCACGGGTAGTAAATGCCTCTTCTACCATAGCAATAACCCGTTCAGAAGCTTCTTTTGCTGTACACTTTGCAGAATACTCCATGATAACCCCATAGTGATCAGGTCTGTGGAAACCAGCAGCCACTGCCGAAGCAATCATCTCGCCTGGCACATCGCTGGTAATAGTAGCATAAGCCATTGGTGTCAGGGAACCACCAGGTATATGAGGAAGCTCGATCAATTCAATATCAGGCGGCACAATGCTCGATACCTTAATCAGATTGATATTGCCTATGCCAGCGGCAAGCAAGGCATGGTCAAAGGCATTCAGTTTGGTTGAACCCTCTGCTCCTCCAGAAGTCATCGACATTTTTGTTGGTACAGGAATCATTTTATACAATACCTCCGTTTATTTTTTAGGCTGCAAACTAAAACTGTAACTACTCAGCTACTGTGATTTTTTAGTGGATTATTAGCCAGCAGCTATTGCAACGAGAAGAGAAATATCCACAAAGGGTGTAAATCTTAAGAGATGAACCCTTGTCAACG
>JAHIZN010000309.1 GCA_018814245.1 bacterium | reverse complement strand
TCAAGTATAGCATAAAAAGGAAGAAATGTCTAGAATTTTTTTCATTTTTTAACACTTTTAATATCAAGGAGTTACAGTGCTCTAATTAATTAAAGTTAGTACAAGCAAGAATCATGCCAAATCATTCCGAACAGTATTGGATCTGTCCCTATTTATTCCGATACAGCGGGATCCCATCTCAGCCACACAACCATACACCCACTAAGATTCTCACACCAACCTGTCTACTCCTGCAAGGGTTCAGTATACTTTGGTCTAACATCACAAAGAAAAACAATTGACAAAGAGTAATATTTCTGATAAAATTATCGTATAACTATTCAGTCAGAATTCATATAGTGTCCCAGAATAACTTGAATTAGCAGGGACAAGCCCTGCAGCTACAGCTATTCGTAGACAACTTGTATCTGCGACCTTCCAGAGGTGCTCTCCTCTTGTGGTTATTATCTCCACTACAGAATTCTGTCTCATGAATTCTGCATATCTGAATAGTTACGGATTAATGTTATAATGCAATAGTCACAATATAATCATAAATGGAGGTTAGTATGGATGGTTTTGTATTTGTTCTTTGTGGAGCAGCATTGGCTGCAGCATTGCCTGGTTGTGGTTCTTCTTGTGGCTGCGGTGTTGCCGGACAGGCAGGAGCAGGGGTGATAACTGAGGATCCTGAAAAGTTTGGGCGATTACTCATTCTGCAGGCATTGCCAGGTACCCAGGGGATTTATGGATTGGTTGGCTTGTTCTTGGTGCTCAATAAATTGATTGGTATCGATATATCCGCTATAACCATGAGTCAGGGGTGGCAAATAATATTTGCTTGCCTGCCATTGGCTATAACCGGGCTTATTTCAGCCATATATCAGGGCAGATGTGCAGCCGCAGGGTGTAGTGTGGTGGCAAAAAGACCAGAAGAGGTAGGCAAGGCAATGGTCTTTGCGGTAGTCGTAGAAACCTATGCCATATTAGGCTTACTTGCTACTATCCTGCTTCTGGGAAACATTAAGTTAGGATAGTCTGATAATCGGTTAGTCAAGCAGTTTTATAGTCATGTAATCGGCTCTTTCTTGCCTCAAATGGGTAGCACTTTGTAACGAAAGAAGAAAGAGCCACAAAGGGTGTAATCTATAGGGAAAATAATTGACGATTAATTCAGGTAATTGCAAATGGAAGAAACTGACATAAGGCTATAGTCTTAAGGGATTACACCCTTTGTGATTCTTTCTCTGTAAACAACTTGTAGGGGCAATTCATGAATTTCCCCTACGATCGTGTCAACCTTAATTTGACGCATAACAATTCAACCTGTTGAGGGAAGAAAGAGTCATGTAATCTGATAGTCCAGGAGAATAGACTTCCTGACTACCAAACTATTACGAAGGAGTATTGAATGGCACTCGAAGACATTCTCAATCGAATCCAAAAAGAAGCACAGCAAACCGTAGAGTCAATTATGACTGAAGCATCTAAACAGGCAGAATCCATAGTTGCTGAGGCTCAAAAACAGGCTTGTGAGATGAAGCAAAGGCTGTGGAAAGAGATACAGCAACAAATAGAAGGGGAAAAGCAGCGGAAATTTACCATAGTCAGACTCGAATGCCAGAAACAGCTTTTGCAGGAAAAAGAGGTGCAGATTAAAAATGCCTTTTCCAATGCCCTGAATTATTTGGCAAATCTGAATGATGCTGATTACAAGCATCTTATGAATAAATTATTACTTTCTGCTGTCAAACCAAATGAGGAATCTGTTGTTTGCGTGAACAAGGAAAAGCATCAACTGATTAATGATATACTTAAAGAGATAAATGCCAAGATTGGAAGCAGCCTGCATCTTTCATCACAAGACGCATCTATCAGGGGCGGGTTTATCCTCCAGCATAAAAGACAAGAGTTAAATTGCAGCTTTGAGGCAATGCTGCACCATGTTCAGGAAGAGATAACATATGATGTTGCCGGGATATTATTCAGGGATCACAGTCTGATGTCCAGCTAAAGAACATCCAATGCCGTAGAGCACCCTGCAGACTGTGTAAAAACTCATGATTTGGGCATCAATGCCACGACAGATTAATGAGAAGAGAAAGAATCACAAAGGGTGTAAATATCGCAGGGAAACTAATTGCAACAAAACACAGAAAATTACAAATGAGAGGAGACTGACAAAGGTTGTGTCTTAGAATTTACACCCTTTGCGGCTCTTTCTCTGTAGCGGGATTGACACGACAGATTGTGCTGCAACAGATTGTAGAGACAGAGAGCAGGCACGGGGGACTTGCCCCTACGGGCAATTATCGTGAACTTGAGTTTTCACACAGTCCCCTGTGCCTGCCCTCTCTCTGTGATTCCTTTTCAGGAGAAATAAGAATGATTGACACAAGATATGCCTATGCCGTAGCAAGGGTTAGGGCATTGGAAAATTATTTGTTAGACAGACCAACAGTAGAACGATTAATTTCTGCTGAGGATGGAACAAAAGCATTATCCGTTCTGCGAAATACAGAATATGCTGAGGCGTTCAATGATGTGGAAAATCTCTTTGATTTTGAAGAGGGATTGAGTAATGAGCTAAACAAGGTATTGAATTTTCTTGCAGCATTATCTCCTGAGCAGCATTATATTCAC
Organism: bacterium; assembly: GCA_018814245.1. GTDB lineage: Bacteria > UBA9089 > CG2-30-40-21 > CG2-30-40-21 > CG2-30-40-21 > CG2-30-40-21. Next base: position 3,783 of record JAHIZN010000309.1, on the reverse strand, counting down.
CTTCTTCGCATTCCCCATGACTTTTACAATCTCAAGATATTGCTTGAAACAAAATATTCTGGCGAGCAGGTAGATGAACCATTTAGTATGCTTGGACTAACCCCTTTAGAAAATCTTCAGACAATGATTGAAGGGAAATATGGAAATGCTCCAGAATATCTAAGGGAGGCTTCCCTGCAGGTTAGTATGGAAATGGAAAATAGAGGCAGCAACGAGGTATTTCAGATAAGTCAAACCCTTGATAAGGTCATGTGGCAATATTTGACATCTGAAGCCAAAAAGAGCAAAAACACCTTCTTGATTACCTATTATCAAAAGCAGATTGACCTTATAAATATTCATACCTTTCTCAGATTAATCCATGCTCAGGCTGAAGCAGATTATCTTCAGCAGATGCTTTTTGATAATGGTAGCATGAGCATAGACTTTTTTCTTAAGCTTTTCAGCAAGTCATGGGATATATTTTCAGAGATTAAGGATTATCAGGATCTGGTCATGGATGGTTGGGCTGAAGAAAGATTATTTTGGAAGTATGAGGTTGTCTCTGACAATCATATTCTTAACTACTTAAAACAGGCTAATCTGATATTTTTTGGTCCAGAGCCATTAATCAGATATTATTTCTTGAAAGAGATGGAAACAAACCTGTTAAGAATAATCTTTGTAGCTAAACTAAATCATTTATCAGAGGATAAGATACGGATAAGATTGAGGGCAAATTATGTCTAAAATAGCCATTATTGGGGATAAAGATACTATCTGGCCATTCAAGGCAGTTGGGTTTATTGTCTACACAATAAAAGATATTAAGGATGCAAACGAAGTCTTTAAGGGTATGCTGGGAAAGGAATATGCCATTATCTTTGTGACTGAAGATGTGTTCAGGCAATGTGAGCAGCAGATTCAGGAAATACGAGCCTTACCCTTGCCAGCGGTTGTTGTCTTGCCCAATAATCATGGAAGTCAGGGAATTGGACGCAAACAGCTGCAACAAATACTCCGGAAGGCTGTAGGAAGTGAAATTGTGTAGGGAATGTCCATTCCTGACCATTTGACTATCCAAACAAATATGACTCGATAAATGGGGTAATATCCCCATCCATTACCCTTTGTATATCGCCCATCTCAAAACCGGTACGATGATCTTTAATCAAGGTATATGGCTGAAAGACATAGGATCTTATCTGACTCCCCCATGCTATTTCTTTTTTCTCACCCTCAAGTTTAGTCATCTTTTCCTGTTGTTTTTCCTGTTGATACTCATAAAGTCTGGCTCTGAGAACATGCATGGCACTTGCTTTATTCTTATGTTGGGATCGTTCATTCTGGCAGGTAACAACTATTCCGCTGGGCAGATGAGTAATACGAACAGCTGAATCGGTTACATTTACATGTTGTCCGCCTGCTCCGCTTGAATGGTAGGTATCAATCCTTAGATCTTCCTCATTTACCTCTACCTCAATATCTTCTACCTCTGGCATAACAAATACCGAGGCAAAGGAGGTATGCCTTCTTTTATTGGCATCAAATGGAGAAATCCTGACCAATCGATGGATACCCTTTTCTGCCTTCAGGTATCCATAAGCATATTTTCCTGTTACCTCGACAGTAACACTTTTAACCCCTGCCTCATCACCCGGCAAAAACTCAATAATATTTGTTTGATACCCCTTATTCTCTATCCATCTAAGATACATCCGCAGCAGCATGGATGCCCAGTCACATGATTCTGTCCCGCCTGCCCCTGGATGAATGGACAAAAAGGCATTGCTTATATCATGCGGTCCGGACAATGCCATACTAAACTCCAATGCCTGAATATCCTTCTGCAATGTGCTCAGATTGTTCTCCACCTCTGCAACAAGCAATGCCTCATTTTCTTCTGTGCCGAGCTGGATTAAAATATCTATATCCTCCATCTCTTTAACAAATCGGAGATATGGCTCTATTTGCTCTTTTAATTGTGCCATTCTTTGCATAATTGTTCTGGCAGCATCTGAATTGTCCCAAAATTCATGGCGTATTGCCTGAGCTTCTATGGCGTTAATCTCTTCTTGTGCTGCAGCTACATCAAAGAGACCCCCTTAAATTTTCTATCCTTTTGGATATTTGTTGCAATTTTGACTGTAATTCAGTAAACATGTATTTTCTCCTTATATTAAATTGTAGCGGCGGTTCATGAACCGCCCTTACAGCACAGGAAGAACAATTTTGCATGCATTCCCCTGTAATTCAACACTGCCATGATGAGTATTGATAATATCCTGACAAATATCCAATTTGGTATTGCCTTCAGAATCCTTATAGCTTGTCTTTCCAGCATCACTAATCTCAATCACCACATCATTGCCTGCTGCATAACACCCAACATTCATATCGCCATTTTTATCAAGGCATTCTATCCTATATTGAATAATAGAAGATAATGCCATATTCATAGCCTTCCAATCAATCAGTACCCGTGGGATATTTTCACCAAACTTTAGCTTGAGATTTATTTGCGGATAAGCTGTCGCACACCCCTCTAAAATTTCTTCAAGAAGAAGGACAATATCATGAGATGTTTGCGTAAGATTGTTCGAGACAACCTGTGAGAACTCATCTGTTAGTTTATCCATCTCTTCTATGATAAATTGTGATGCCTCATCTAATATCTCAGATATATCAGGGGTCTTGTCTGGATACCTTTCTTTAATCCGCTCCACTAATATTCTGGTTGGGGTACTTGGCTTTTTAATCCCATGGGATAACACCATTGATGCCTCCTGCCATGTCCTCTTGCGGATAACATCCCTTAACTCATCCTGATTTGTCTTTAAGGAATTGGTCATTTGGTTAAAGGCTTTTACCAGTCGTTTTATCTCAAGCGGCGACCCTTGAGCCTCCAGATTAGTCAATAGATTTCCACTGGACACATCACGGGTCGCCTTAGTCAATGCCCGCAATGGTTTAACAATCCAGATGATAAATGCCCAGCCAAGAAAGATAGAAATAAAGAAAACAATCAAAGAAAGCAGGATACTATAGTTAATAATCTGTTGTTTTAGGGGTGACTTAATTGCCTGAAGCTGCCTATATATCTTTAATGCCTCTTTTGCTTTATCATAATGTTCGGTAGAGGGGGCATATCGAATGGCTTCCTCAAGGGTGTTTTCAATGTCCTTTTGTGCCCAGAGATCAATGCTTTCAGAGACAAGTTTTACAGAGAATACAGTAAACGGTAAGATAGAAATAAGAATAATACCGATAAGACCAAGAAGTAATCTGTACTGGATACGCATTTATTCACCCATCACTATAATGTAAGCGTTCAGCCGTCAGCTATAAGTAGTCAGCTTTCTGTAGGATATAGGTGCGCCAGCAGTCAGCCGCCACCCCTGCCCCCGCCAGCGAGGGATGCAAGGCATTATACAGGTAGTAGTGGCAGACCTATGTGTCTGCCATGATCCGATACACAATCAACACCTGTGGAACGCAGATAAAGGGCGAACACATAGGTTCGCCCTTACACCGTTCTGCGTAGGACAGGAGATTGTAGGGGCAGACCTGTGTATCTGACCTATGTGTCTGCCATGAAATGCTTCATTTGCCTTAATGTTATGATTGGAGTTCAGGCTTTAGCCTTTCATTACTGACCGCTTACATTATTTCATGGCTTCAAGACAACCCTGCATTCAGCCCTTGGTTTTTTATAATCCCACAAGGCAGGGATCAAAAATTCTCCCCCTCGCAATGCTTTTATCTTAATTGGCAGCAATTCTGCTGTTACCTGCAGACAATAAT
>JAHIZN010000308.1 GCA_018814245.1 bacterium | reverse complement strand
AGGAGTAATTGCAAACAAGAAGAGCCGTTGACAAGGGTTCATCTCTTAAGATTTACACCCTTTGTGGATCTTTCTCTTCTCGTTGCAATAGCTGCTGGCTAATAATCCACTAAAAAATCACAGTAGCTGAGTAGTTACAATAATTTATAGTCTCCCTTTGCGTTTCTTTGCGTGAAATCTTTGCGTTCTTTGCGTGAAAAAAACCGAAATTGCTGCACCTAAACCCCGAAGGGGTGATATTATTATAGGAGAAAACATGATAACCAAGATTGGTATTATTGGTGGAGGGAATATTGGCGGCGTAATTGTTCAGGAGATAGCCCGCCGCAGGCTGTCCCGATCCATTGGATTAGTTGATGTAAAGCCTCCTGATGTGGCAAGGGGCAAGTGCCTTGATATTGCTGAAGGAATTCCAATAATTAATGCAGATATAACTATTGAGGGCAGTAAATCTTATGAGGTCATAAGGGATGCCCAAATTGTAATAAATACTGCCGGCGTACCACGAACTGTTCGTGCTGACGGCAGTATACCTACCAGAGAAGAGTTATTGGCTATAAACCTACAGATTACAGATATGGTCGCTGACAATATCCTTAATTACTGTCCGAAAGCAATCGTTATATCTGTGGCTAATCCATTGGATGCCATTGTGTTTCGATTATTTCAGAGACTGAATATCCCCAAAAACAGGCTCATTGGTATGGCTGGTGTGCTTGATTCAGCAAGGTACAGGTATTTTGTGGCTGAGGCAGCAGGGGTATCTGTGGAAAGCGTTAATGCCATGGTTCTTGGCGGTCATGGGGATACCATGGTACCTGTCAGGAGTTGTTGTCAGATAGCGGGCATTCCAGTAGAAGAGTTTTTACCAGCTGATGTACTTGACAGGATTGAGGAAAGGGTTCGTAATGCCGGAGCAGAGGTAGTAGGCTTGATGGGTACGGGTTCTGCCTTTGTTTCTCCAGCATGGAGTGCCATAGAGATGATTGAGACAATCGTCTTTGATAAGAAAAAGATTTTGCCATGTTGCGTGCTGCTTGAGTCTGAGTATGGGGTTAATGGATACTTTGTTGGCGTGCCTGTGGTTCTTGGGGCAAATGGAGTAGAACGAATAATCGAAATCAGGCTTACAGATACGGAAAAGCAAGCCTTTGATCGCTCGGTTGAGACTGTAAAAAAGACTGCGGAAGATGTGAAATGTGTAAGATAAGGAGAAATGGAGAAAAGGGAGAATTGGAGAGAGAAACTTAAATTTTTTGACTATTTTCTCCATTTCCCCACTTTCCCCCTTTCTCCTTTCTTACACAGCTTCACAAAAGGCGGACAAATGTTAAATAAAACTGAACAAGCAAAAAGAGAAATACAATTCATCCGAGAAAACTACCAAAAGATGTCTGTCTCGAATATGGCAAGACGGCTTGGACAAAGCGAGCAATATGTACGAAACAAGCTATCCGAGTTGCGGTTAAATCAAGGAAAAACACTTGGACCCCAAACATCTATATTTGTCTTGAGTACCCGTCCAATCTTTTCTTCATTAAATACGCAACAACTATACATTGGATTGCTTTTATTTTTATGCACACTTGGATTATATCTTCATACCCTGACTCCAACCGTAGGATTTCATGACAGTGGTGATATGATAACTGCGATCTATTCCCTTGGCATCCCTCATCCCCCGGGTTATCCATTATATTGTCTGCTTGGCAAGCTATTTTCCTTTATATCTATGGGAAATATTGCCTACAGATTAAATATTATGTCTGCTGTATTTGCTGCACTGGCAGTATTGGTAATATACCTTATTGTTGTTAAGACAACGACACAAACAATCCCGGCAATCGTTGCCGGATTAATCTTAGCCTTGACAAGCACATTTTGGGAACAAGCGGTTATTGCCGAAAAATATACCCTCAATGCATTTTTTATGGCTGTATTAATCTTTATCCTCCTGAAATGGCAGGAGATAATCCGTGATCCCAAGTATGGATATAACCATAATCATACCAATCGGATACTATATACCTTTGCCATTGTTCTGGGACTGAGCTTTACCCATCATCTTCAGACCATATTCATTGTGCCAGCTGCTCTCTATTTTCTGCTGGCAGCCAATTGGGGTGATATTAAGAAGGTAAAGAGAAATACCCTGCTAAAGGCATCTGGTATTTTTCTCATCCCGCTTGCTCTGTATCTGTATCTACCCTTGCGGGCAATTACTCATCCTGCAGCAAATTGGGGCGATCCTGAAACCCTGCCAGCGTTTATTGCCCACATTAGTGCCGCAGCATACAAGGGATTTTTCTCTGCAGAAACACTTCTTACCAATCTTATGAGTCATCTGCAGTTTTTTCCAAAACAGTTTACCATCATCTTTCTTTTGATTGGTATTTTTGGAGCCATGATTATTTTTATGACTAATCGGCACTTTTTCATCTTCCTGTCAATTATAATTATCGCTGACATCTGTCATTCCATTCGATATACTATTCCCAATATTGAAGATTATTATATTCCCTCATACATGATTATTTCTATATGGATTGGATATGGTGTCATTGGATTAATTAATATCATGAGACGAGGGTACAGCCTTTTAGATGAACAGCAAAAGAAGAAAAAACAGCCATTACCTAAGTTTTGTTCTGTTATCCCTAAGATTATTGTCCCTGGAATATTTTTGATATTGCTTATTATTCCATTTCTGCTTCACTATTCTCAGAACAACCGGAATAAATATTACTTAGCTCATGACATGGGATTAAATATGTTGGACCCATTAAAGAAAAATGCCATAGTTATTACTAAGGGGGATGATGATTTATTCCCATTATGGTATCATCAAAGGATTGAAAATCGCCGAACTGATGTAGCCCTGTTCAATCTTATCCTGCTGCAAAATAAATGGCATTTAGATGAAAATAAGCGAAATCATCCCTATCTCATCCTTCCTCCCAAATCTGCTGCATCAGTTACCTCTTCTGTTCAGGATGGATTGGATGATGTCAGCCGTACAAATCTGGTTGGACTTGTTCAACAGAATTCTCTGGTTAATCCAGTATATTCTTATTTTGTAGAGTCAATCTCCAGCCGTTACACCTTGGCTCCTGTAGGCATCCTGAATCTGGTTCTGCCCAAAGATGCTTCCATGGGGACAATTGCATCACAGATATGCAATACAAGGCTTCGCTATCTGAGAGGTATTAAAGATGGGACGATAACTGATCGCAGGGGACTGGAAACTATAAAGATGTATTCCATGGCTTACAGTAATCGTGGGAATACATGCCTGAATCTTGGGAAAATGCCAGAGGCATTATCTAATTTTCAGGAAATGATCAATATCAATCCGTCTGATGGGGATGCAAGATATAACCTTGGGGCAGTATATGGCACCATGCAGGACTATCAAAAGGCAATAATTGAATTCAACAAGTCTCTGAAGCTTAAGCCAAATAATCTATCAGCATATTATGGTCTGGGAATGTCTTACCAAAAGATGGAAAAATTAGATGAAGCACGACAGATATATGGAAAGGTGTTGGAATTGTCTCCCGGAGATCCGACTGCGACTGCTGCTTTGGCTGCGATTGGGAATGCAGGCAAGTAGTCAGAATTCAGAATACAGGAGTCAGGAGTCAGAATGAGAGCACCTGTTGCAGCAGATTGTAGGGGCAGAACACTGTGCCTGCCATTTTCGATAACTGCTCAATATTTTGCAGCAATTCCTTGAGGAGATATGAAGATATGAGGAGAGATAGAAAGATAGCGTTGATATGGCAATCTAATTTGTTGCAACTGCGGAAGGTAAGCTCACAGCTCTTTTTTCTTCAACGATTCTCAGCGAACTCTGCGTCTCTGCGGTGAATAAAATTTTCTTCGTGGCTTGCAAAATCCACAGGTTATTGAACAATTACCAACAAAAAGGGGTGAAATTATGAAAAAGATATTATGTGTTGATGATGATCCAGGGATATTAAAGGTACTATCGGTTGCTCTTCAATTAGAGGGATTTGAGGTACATACTGCCCTGAGCGGGTATGAGATGTTTGAAAAACTTGAGTTCGATCTATCCCCGGATATTATTCTGCTTGATGTTCTTATGCCAGGCATGGATGGGTTTGAGGTTTGTCAACGATTAAAGGCAGAAAAAAACACCGAACAAATCCCAGTCGTTATGTTTAGCGTTAGGTGTGACATTCGTGATGTTGAAAGAGCAACTCAAGTAGGTGCCTGTCGCCACATTCCAAAACCAATTGCTATAGAAAATCTTACGCAACAGATAAAAGATGTGCTGAAAGAGACAGAACAAGAAGGTTGAGATTGGATAACGAATTAACTTCAGCAATTCTCATAAAGAACCACAAAGGGTGTAACTTCATGTAGTGTCTGTAAATAGCTAACTCTTGGTGGATAGGGAAAACATTCCTCATCTATAAGCTAATAAGCGACCACAAGGGTCGCAGCTACAAAAAGAGATGTAGCTGCAGGGTGCCAGGGGTGCTACCCCCTTGTCCCTGCTTCTGATTGTCAACGCAACTAATATTTAGCCTAATGCAGACACCACCGAAAATTTGACCCCGCGACCCATTTTACTATGTCTTCTCCCTAACCCCATTATATCCAAACCACACCTCATCCTTGCCTATTACGACCTTAATTCGGCTAACCAACTCCTCAGATGGGGTAACACGAAGGTTATGACCTGTTAATATCACAGCCTCATTTCCATTTTCATCCGGCATATGAATGTATACAGGCTTTACGCCCTTAAACTGAAGCAAGGTTTCTTTCAATGAATCTAAGCAAGAATTATCAAGATCATCCATTAGCCTTACATGAAGGGATGTGGCAAGTGTTGCAGCCTGAGACGGCTCGATTATCTCTTCAGCCAATATCTTGCATTTGTCTTCTCCCACCTCTAATTTACCCTTGATGAGAACAATCTCGTCTAAGACAATCTTATCTGCTGCGGCTTCAAAAACCTTGGGAAAAAATATCACCTCTATGCTGTCAGTCATATCCTCTAAGGTAAGAAATGCCATCTGCTTTTCACTTTTTTTGGTGATTATTTTTTTTAATTGGGAAATCAGTCCCCCAATTACCACCATCTCTTCATTCTTATGCTCTTTCAATTGTGAGATGGTGCAGGTAATATATCTCTTAAAGCCTTGTTCGTATTGATTCAATGGGTGACTGGTAAGATAGATGCCCAATAACTCCTTTTCAAGCTTAAGCAATACATTTTCAGGCCATTCAGGAATATCGGGAAGTTTTTCATATTCATCCTCCATATCCTTATTATTCCCAAACATCTCAAACATAGACATGGCGATATTAGGTTTCTGACTTCCAACCTTTATGGCATCATCTATCACCTGAGCAAGTTGTGCCCGTTTTGCCCCTATGGAATCAAAGCCTCCACAATTAATCAAGCTCTCAATCACCCTTTTATTTACGGTACGGGAATCAACCCGTTTGCAAAAATCATATATAGACTTAAATTTTTCTTTCTCTCTTGCCTTCAGAATAGAAAGAATAGCTATCCCACCCACATTTTTTATGCCATTTAACCCAAATCGGATCGATTTTTCTATTGGGGTAAAGGAAAGGTCGCTTTGATTGACATCCGGGGGCAGGACAGATATGCCCATCCTTTTGCATTCAGCAATATAAAAACTTATCTTGTCTATATTCCCAAGCTCAGCCGTAAGCAGTGCTGCCATAAATTCTACTGAAAAATGTGCCTTGAGATATGCGGTTTGATAGGCTATCATGGCATAGGCAGCAGAATGAGATTTATTGAATCCATATTCAGCAAACTTAGCCATCAAATCAAATATTTTAGCTGCCATCTCCGGGAAAAGCCCATTATGTCCTGCACCCTCTACAAATAGCTTGCTCATCTTTTCCATCTTTTCAGGAACCTTTTTTGACATTGCCCGACGAAGCTCATCTGCCTGAGCCATACTAAAACCACCGAGCACTACAGCAATATTCATCACCTGTTCCTGATAAACCATAACCCCGTAGGTTTCCTCTAAGATATGTTTTAATTTAGGATGAAGGTATTTTATTTTTTTGCCGTGTTTTGACTGGACAAATTCATCAACCATCCCTGAATTTAACGGACCTGGTCGATAAAGGGCAACCAAGGCAATCAGATCCTCAAACACATCCGGCTGGAGCTTTCTGGTAAGCTCCCTCATGCCTGAACTTTCCAGCTGAAAAACACCTATGGTTTCCCCTTCACACAATAACTGAAATGTTTTCTCATCATCTAAAGGGATACTTGAAATATCAATGTTTATTCCATTTTTTTCCTTTAGGATAGTTATGATATTACGAATCAGGGTTAATGTTTTTAAGCCAAGAAAATCCATCTTCAAAAGTCCAATGGATTCAATCTCGTCCTTAGCATACTGGGTTATTATCCCTGCACTCTTTTGATCACAATACAAAGGGGCAAATTCAGTCAATGGGCTGCTGGCTATCACTACCCCTGCAGCATGAGTTGAGGCATGTCTTACCAATCCCTCAAGCTTCAATGCGGTATCAATAAGCCTTTGCTTTATTCCGCCCTCTTCGTAAATCTTTGTCAATTCAGGTACTCGTTTAATAGATTCGGTTAATGTAATCTGCAATTCATTAGGGATGAGCTTAGCAATCTTATCTACCTCACCATAAGGGATATCCAATGCCCTGCCAACATCACGGATTACCCCCTTAGCCAGCATGGAGCCAAAGGTAATGATTTGAGCAACCCGATCCTTTCCATACTTAGAGGTAACATACTCAATCACCTCATCCCTTCTCTCATAACAAAAATCAATATCAATATCAGGCATACTTACCCGCTCAGGGTTTAGAAACCTTTCAAAGAGCAGATTATATCGGATAGGATCAATATCTGTGATGCCCAAAAGATAGGAAACAATGCTTCCAGCTGCTGACCCTCTGCCCGGACCCACTGGAATCCCCTTTTGTTTGGCATAATTTATTAAATCCCAAACTATCAAAAAATATCCTGAATATTTCATCTTAGAGATGACTTCTATCTCATGATTAAGCCTGCTCAACACCTCATCTCCACTTGAGGTATGAGGTGAGGGGAGATGATTGACACATTCAGCAATTCTGGAATTCTGGAATTCTGGAATTCCCACTGAGGGATGAGGTGATGGTTCAACATCTTCTATAACATCAGGACACCTTTCCTCCCTCCGCGTTCTCCGCGTCTCCGCGTGAGGCAAGAATTCAACATCTTCCATAACATCAGGATACCTTTCTTCAAGCTTTTCCATACACAACTGGCGGAGATAATCGTTTAATGGAATATCTTCAGGGGTGTGGTAATGGGGGATATGGATATGTCCAAACTCTAACTCTAAGTTGCATTTTTTGGCTATTTCAATGGTATTTGAAAGAGCCTCCGGGAATTGACTAAACAACTCATTCATCTCTTCGTAGGTTTTAAGATAAAACTCATTTGACGAAAATCTTAGCCTGTCTGTGTCAGAAACATGTTTATTTGTTTGAATACAAAGAAGAACATCATGTGCATCTGCATCCTCTTTAAGAAGGTAGTGGATGTCATTTGCTGCTACCAATGGAATGCCAAGGTCAATGGACATTCCCATCAAATGTTGATTTACAATAGCTTCTTCACGAATGCCATGTGAGTGTAATTCAAGATAAAAATTCCCCTCACCAAACATTTTTTGAAATTCTCCTGCTACCCTCCTTGCCTCCTGATCCTGCCCATGAATGATAAGGCTGGCTATTTCTCCCTTAATACACCCTGACAAAAAGATTAATCCCTTACTGTACTGTCTAAGTATCTCTTTGTCTATTCTTGGTTTATAATAAAAACCCTCTGTATAGCCAATGCTCACCAACCTCATCAGGTTTTTATACCCCTCCTCATTCTTGACAAGGCATACCCCATGATAATTGGTGATTGCTCCCTGCTGAGCATTCTTGTCAAGCCTGCTTGCCGGGGCAATATAAAGCTCGCAGCCAATGATTGGCTTTACCCCTATCTTGTAGGCATACTTGTAAAACTCAATGGCACCAAACATATTGCCATGATCGGTAATGGCAAGGGCAGGCATCTTCAGCTTATGTGCCCTTTCTAATAATGCCTCTACCTTTGCTGCACCATCAAGAAGGCTGTACTCACTATGAGTATGTAAATGAACAAATTTGGTATGTTCCATGCAATGCTCCTAAGAATTGTTGGTTCCTTAACGAATCATGTGGGCAAGTCAAATTTAAGCATAAAAGATTGCAACCTGTGCGATTGTTGCATTAAGCTACAGAAGTATAACAATAGCACGCAAATACAGGGAAAGAGCCACAAAGGGTGTAAAATCATAAAAGACTCTGGCCCTTGTCAGGCTTTTCTTATTTGCAATTACTCTTGTTTCGCGAGGGGATAGGGGGATAGAGAAATAGGGAGATAGGGAGATTTTAAGGACATCACCGATATTTACACCCTTTGTGGCTCTTTCTCTACCAGAGGTGCTGCCTCTTCTCGTTGTAATAGCTACTGACTAACGAGACTCGATGTAATTATCCACAACCGCACAGGTTGAGCATTTGTTCCACCTGTGTATGAATAAAATCCTGTTGCTGATTAATGTTGTAGTCTTTATTTACAACAACCATACCATATTCATCTATTAATTGGCAATATTCATCCATTACTCGTGCCTGAAAGGCAAGAAATCCATTTGCCATAGCTGTTTGATCAATTTTCCCATCATAATAAAGCTTGAGCCTGTCTGCTAAAGAGTCACCCTCGTTAACACCCTTACCATCCAAGAGCATATCAATGCCTGATTCCCAAAACTGTAGTTTTCTGGTACTTTGGATACGATTAAGGGCAATATCAACATCAATATCAAGGTAAAAGATTATATCTGGCACAGGTGCATTCTCATAGAGAAGCCTGACAAATTCAGTCGTTACCCCACGAGCTACATCCTTAGCCATAGGTGTGTAAATATATTTTTCACACAAAATGATATATCCATTGTCAATTGCTGGTTTCAGAACATACTCAAGTCTTGATGCAAACTCAGCAGCTACCAAAATAAAGGCTGTTTTTGCATCTATTTCATTAGCCAAATTGAGTTGCATATTGAGATCATAAATTGCCTTGGTTCGATACCATTCTGATTTTATTACAGGCAATCCCCTGCCCTCAAGCCATGTCTTGAGCATGTCTGTTTGTGTGGTTTTGCCAGCCCCATCTATACCCTCAATAGCAATCAACAATCCTTTATTCATATTTTTATTCCTCTGTATTATTTTTTTATCAGACTTGGTAACTATTCAGGCATAAGAATAGTTAGTAATCGTTCAGGCTATAACATTAAAAGTGTAAGAAGGGGGATATGGAGATATGACATGAGATATGGGGATAATAATATAATCAATGCCTTAAAATCGACAGGCTGTTACGGAATGGGAATTCGGCACGAGAAGCATACAGTATGTTGTGTTAATCTCACCAACAGGCACTATATGTGGTATGGTGTTGACGCTGATTATCAGTTCCGTAACAGCCTGTCGAAGGGAAGATTACAGGGTTATCATTCCTAAGGGGATAAGTTGTATTATCCTCATATTTTTCTAATCCCTATATCTCCTTATCTCCTCCATAATCCCCCACATCTCCTTTTCTT
>JAHIZN010000307.1 GCA_018814245.1 bacterium | reverse complement strand
GGGGCAACCCCCTGTGGTTGCCCTTTACATTACATTGTTGAATTTGTCTTACAGAGGAGAGCATCTCTGGCAATTATCTTTTAATCTGCGATAATCTGCGTAATCTGCGGATATATTCCCTGTTTCTAATTGCACAGGTCGCAAAATTTTGCGTCTCTATCGAATGATCCCCAGCTTGCCGGTCTTCTTATTACCAGCAGGATCAGTAATAAGATAGATGTAGATGCCGCTGGCAACCCTTTCACCATCAGAATTACAAGTATCCCAGCTTTGCGGTGAACTTTGTACGGTTATCTCTCGTACCAACTCACCGGCAATATTGAAAATCTTGATGGTAGAATTTTCAGTCAGCCGATCAAAGTAAATGTTATAACCATGTTTATCCGACAGATTAGGATTCGGATAGACAATCACCTGATTTAGATTAACCTCAAACCCGTCAATGTTTGCATCCAGGATAATAGTAGTAATTGCAGGGGCAGAGAGCTGTCCCGTATTCCCTGCCCTATCTTCAGCCGCGACACAGAAATAATAGGTATTTCCAACCGTACCCGTGAACAAGGCTGAGGTAGCAGTTGTCCCGGATATCCATGCAGTATAGGTTTGATACGGTGTCGTATCTGCTACAGACACTGTATAATTACTAATACTGCCTACAGTATCAATCCCGGACCATGTGACCTCAAAGGTGATTGTCCCTTGGGATGGTGCAACCGTTACCATAGCAGACGGTGGTGTAATGTCAAGGATATGACAAATCTCTGGTGTTTCTATCCAGGGATTATAGTCAAATCTGATATTGGCTTTATTCTTTATTACCGTACCTGATGATACCCCTTCCTTTGCCTTTATACTATAGCTTACATATCCTTCCCCTTGAGGCTTTGTTTCATTTGGCGGTAAGAACCCTGTTTCAATCGGCGGCAATGCTGAATCCTCACCCACAAAGTACCATGTAAGGCTTCCTGTTGTCTTGTCAAAGCTATAGCTTACAGTCCCATAAGTCGTCCCATGCGACCATGTGCCCAGCGGATATGTCCTTGTGCCTATCCCAACATCGCCCATTTCCAATGTATCCCAGTTCATATTAGCGTCTAATTTATCGATTATTCTTACCTCCCTTGCCGGCAGTGTATAGCTTCCAGCTACATTTTCAAATCGAACCTTATAGCTAATCTCTCTGGTATCCCTTACATCACTCAGGAAATCCTGTGGACTTGCCAGCTTATCGTTTGGATCAATGGACCCGCGAGCTGTTTCTTCCTCCACAAATATATTATTATCATATCTCTTCTCAGGGGATATTGTGCTGATTTTTACTGTATTCTTAAGTTTATCACCCGGTACTACAGTATTGCCGTCTACATTGACATAGACAGTAATATTTCCACCCTCATAAGCATTAATATTGCCTATATCCCAGGTTAAGGAATGATTGGCAGCATCATAATTGCATGCCGGACTGCTTGAGAGGTATATTACCCCTGCAGGCAGAAGATCAACAACTACTACCTCTTCAGTCCTGTCCGTACCTATATTCTTATAGGTAATGTAATAGGTCTTGTCCCAACCAGGTCTGGCACCTGTGCCTTGTTTTGTAACCATAACATCTGCCTTTTTGTCCACTATATGGGTTTGCCAGTCAGCATTGTTATTATTTTTATTAGTATCATTATCCAGAGTGGTTATCTTAACCTGATTAGTCAGTGTTGCAGGAGCAGGTACATCTCCCACAAATACGGTTAGCTCAAAAAACTTAGCCGTATTTGCCGGAATTACCGACACCTGCCAGATAACCGTATCCCCTATCAGTAGAGGAGATATTCCAGAGGTATCCCCCTTATAGATTGTATTGTCAGGCAAGATATCCATAATCTCTATATCCCTTGCCTCAGAATTCCCAAGATTAGCATAGGTTATTTTGTAGGTCATCTCCTGATTAGCCGCAACAGACCTTGGTCCAAATTTATTGATAATCAGGTCTGTACTCGGTGAAACAACATGCGAGCTAAGGGAAGCTACATCATTGCCTGTATCCTCATCCTGAATAGCCGTAGAGCTGATCATCACCGAGTTTGTCAGGGTTGAAGATCCTTGAATCTGTCCAACAAAAGCCTTTACACTGAATCTGCCCTCTTTCCCTGGCTTAAGGGTACCCAGCTGCCATATAATCTGACTGTCAATAGTAGAGGTGCTAAATCCGCTGTTATCGCTGAGATAGCTTACACCTACAGGCAGGGTATCAATAATGGTTACGCTTCCAGCCTCGATATTGCCCTTGTTCTTGTACCCGATATAATAGGTTATCACACTATTAGGTGCAACCTCAGCAGGTCCTGCCTTATGAATGGATAGATCGCCCACAGGTACAGCTACCCTTGTCGTTGCTGTAGCCTGATTATCATTTGAGTTATTATCAATAGCCTCTGCATCCTCAATCTTAATCCGATTGTCCAGCATCGTACCGGCAGGCAGGTTATCTACCTCAACCTTTACCTTGAATGATTTTGCCCATAATGAAGGGAAAACCGTACCCAAACACCATGTTATCTTGTTTCCATCGGTAGTTGCACCAAAACCGCTGGTATCGCTCCAATAAGTTACTCCGGATGGGAATTCATCTGTAATGGTTACACTTCCAGCCTCGGTATTGCCCTTGTTGCGATAGGTGATATGGTAAGTCATCATCTGCCCGGGTGCAACCTCTCCTGGTGCTGATTTGGTGATACTCAAATCAACTACAGGCTGAACAATGTAAGTAACTGCTGTATCATGGTTGTTGGCAGGATTGTTATCCATACTGGTACTAATACTTACAACATTAGTCAATGTCCCACCTTGAGTATTTGTTCCCACCAATACGGTTAACCCAAAACCTTGTATAACACCTGAGGCAATGCTATTGCCAGGAATAACTGTGCCTACCTCCCAGATAATCTTGTTATCCACAATTGTATGAGCAACTTCGCTCGTATCGCTGACATAGCTTACACCATCGGGCAAAACATCAGTGATAGTGGCTGTGGCAGGTGTATTCCCCTGGTTGGCATAGCTAATGGTATAGGAAATCTTTTGCCCTGGTTTTGCTTGCTTTTGCCCACTTTTGCGTATTCGCAGATCAACTATTGGAGTTTTTACTATTGTCGTTACTGTTGCCTGATTATTCCAGACAGGGTCACTGCCTCCTATGCTTGAGGTACCCTCAATCCTGACCACATTAGTCAGGGTAGCAGATGGGGTATTACTTCCAACCTCTACAGTCAGCTTAATATAACCCCAGTTATCACTGCCACTCCATGTAACTACAAAGGGATCCCCTTCTACCCCTTCCCCTGTAACACTTCCTGCTGGAGAACTTGAACCATATTGTACCCCTAAAGGCAGGATGTCAGTAATCGTTCCATGGTCTGCCTTAATATTTCCCTGATTGCCATAATTAATCCCGTAAGTTATCTGTTGACCCGGTGTTGCCTCACCCGGACCCCATTTCCTGACAAACAGGTCATATATCGGCGTAGAAACCTTTGTAGTAACTGTACTAAGATTGTTCGCCGAATTACTATCTACAAGCGATATAATCTCAGCCTTATTGGTATATTCCCCACCAGGTGCATTTACCTTAACCGTAAGATTGAAACGATTATAGCTCCATGGGGTAATTGTTCCCACAACCCATTCCATCACAGTGGATACAGAACCAGCAGCAATTGTTGTTGGACTGCCAAGGGTACAGGCAGCATATTCAAATCCTTGAGGCAGGGTATCCCTGATAGTAGCACTTCCTGCATCTGCATTGCCATGGTTATCGTAGGAAATTGTATAGGTAATGGTTCCACCACTTATAACCTGTGTGGGACCCTTCTTATCAATGACCAGATCTACGACTCCTGAGACTGCATTCGTTGTCCATGTTGCATAATTGGCCTCTGTTCCAGTACCGGAAATTTCAACTACATTGACCAATGTCCCTGTACCGGTTACATCAACCACTAATTCAAAATATCCCCGCTCATTGGGCAAAAGTGTGCCTATATCCCAGCATATTGTATCAGTACCCTCAGTAAATGTACCAACTCCGCTTGTATCCTTAACATAACTTACGCCTGTCGGCAAGGTATCAATAATAACGATATCATGTATATCCACATTACCCATATTTGAATACCCTATTCCGTAACGCATCCTTGTTCCAGTCTTAACCACGGTCAAACCCTGCTTTTTGATAATCAAATTCCTGATTGGTGCTTCCACGCAGGTTGACCACATAGAAGAATTATTAAGCAGGGTAAACTCTGTCTCTGTAGTAGTGAATTCAACCCTATTAGTGAGCGTGCCAACAGTATTGCTGCCAACCAGCACAGTCAGGTCAAAAGACTGCGGTGTATTAGCCGTAACCGTGCCTATTTCCCAGACTATAACCGTACCTGTGCCGGTTACTGTTACACTGGCATTACCAAGGGTATCAGCAGCATAGGTAAGCCCTGAAGGCAGAATATCTGTAATAACTACATCCGGAGCATCTATATTACCCATATTATTAAATGTAATTCTATAGGTAATTTCTTTTC
Source organism: bacterium (assembly GCA_018814245.1). Classification (GTDB taxonomy): domain Bacteria; phylum UBA9089; class CG2-30-40-21; order CG2-30-40-21; family CG2-30-40-21; genus CG2-30-40-21. Next base: position 13,121 of record JAHIZN010000307.1, on the reverse strand, counting down.
CTGCAATAGCCTTTCTTTGTCCCCATTTGCTGATGGACATGTCCATCTTAAATACATGGGTTGACCATGCAGCAGAATTATTGGTTTGTGTCCCTTCATACTCAGGTGTAGAAATCTGAGCAACATTGGTCAGGGTGGTTGAAGCCGGCATATCTGATGATACAGAGACTACCAGTTCAAAGTGCCCTTTCTCATTGGGGTTAAGCCTTCCTACCTGATAGGTAAGCACTGTCTGGCTGCCAGAGGTGCTAATGGTAGGGGAAAAACTACCTGTAGAGGTAACAAGGGTTACACCTATAGGCAAGGTGTCTGTAATAGTAACACTGCCTGCTGTCCCTTCACCCCTGTTGCCATATGCGATATGATAGGTAAAGGTAGCCCCTGGACAGACAAGATTGGTTCCGCTATTTGCCCCGGATGAAGCCCTTTCTGCCCACTTATTAATCCATAGATCAGCACCGAGCATAACAAAATTTGCAGTTGCTGAGACACTGCCTGCTGAGACACTTTGAGGAGCAGGTGAGCCATAGCCTTTCTTTTCAGCAGTAACAACATAGGTATAACCTGCTAACACCGGTAGCTGATATGTCCCATCTGAGAAGGTATTGGTATTAACTCTATCCCATAGCCCTTGATAACCCTTCTCCATACGAGCCTCTACCCCTACAAAGCCTAATCCTGTTGTTCCATTTGGTGCATAGACCGTGCCTGTAATAGTACCATTGTGCCAATTAAGTGTCAGATCTATATTTTTATCCCATGGATATGCCTCTTTCCCAGAATAAGCAGAGCCTGATTTGCCTGCATTAATATGCCACACACCAGAACTTGCAGGCAGATAGAGAGAATAATGTCCATCAACATTAGTTATAACCCGTTGATCAGCATATCCATCGTTATACGCCCCTACCCTTGCACCAAATATTCCACCACTGCCGGTAATTGTTCCTATTACAGCAGCTTTATTTTGAGTTAATACAAAGTCAACGGTTGCAGGGAAATCAGAGACAGATTCCCATTGCGGACTTGAGTTATAGCCTGCCTTTTCTGGCTTTAATATCCAGATGTCAGCTGGGTTAACATAAAGGGTATATGTTCCCTCACTACCTGTAACTACCTCTGTTCTGTTCCCATTTTCACTTTCTGCTTGAATTCGTACCCCTTTTGCAGGTTTACCATCACAAGTAATCTTACCAGAAATGGCTGCAAGTCCTATGGCAGAGATATCAAAATTCAGGAAAAAGCTGTTTCCTGCAATAATGCTGTTTTCTGCAATAGTGCTGCTTCCTGCAAATAAATAAACCTCCTTTTCCTTAGAAGGCATACAACCAAGCTTAAATGCCTGTACCTTCCAATTTCCAGCCGGCAGATTAAGTGTATATTGACCATTGGCACCTGTAACTGCCACAAAATCTTTATTATCCGAGCCATCCATAGCCATTATAATCATATTTGGTGTCAATACGCCATCAACCTTAACCACCCCTGAGATTGATTGTGAATATGCAGGTGGGGTAAATTTAATACTAACATAAGAAGATGAACCGGTTGTCATATCTATTGCCTGAATAATACCATCCCCTGTTACTACTGTTCCGTTAAAAAGCAGTGTGGTGCGTTTAATTTGACTGATACTGCTATTTTCATCGGTATGAGAATTATCTATCTCAAAGAATGTATCAGGTAATGGTATATCATTTGCATCCAATACACCAATTGTCCCACTGTCAAGATAGTTGTAGAACTCAACCCTGCCGACAGGTGATGAATTACAGGTTACCGTTAATGTGCCGACTGCAACCGTAGTAGCAAAGGTTGTGCCATTTATCCTGAGGTCAACATTCACAGGCTCAGGTGGTGGTAGATAGGCAACAAATCCTGACATACGGTCAAGCTTGCCCTGGAAACCAGACTCATGGTGATAACCTACCATGGGTTTGATGGTAAACTCTGATGGATACCCTAAGGCAGATAACGGCAACGATAGCTCTATTGTCCCGCCATTGGTTGCCACTGTCCCTGCTTGCATCAATATATTCTGCTGGATATTCCTGTCCCAAGCCTGAATAGTCCACGAACCACCACTATCTGAACAAGAAACTACTGCCAGCTCAATATTATTGCAGGTATTTGCATTGGTCCGGATTTGGAAGCGATAACTTCCGCATCTGGCAGGATTACTGTTGTTATTTTGGAACATAGGGTTGACATTACCCCACAAATCCAAACGCAGATACAACATTGCCTCATCCCGGGCAATGGATACTGACTTAAGGTCTGAGCCGGTAAGTATGGTACCAGTACCGGGAGCAATATTATCACCTTGTGTATCGGTTCCTGCCGGCTGTATCCAGTCAGTACCAGTGCCATCAACGATAATTGTGGCAAACGGCATGGGGATCCTTGGAAGTGATGGGATGGTGTAATTAAGCTCAAAATCTACGCCAGAGGAAGCAGAGCCTGCTTCAACAACTACAGAGGTTGGTGTGCCAATAATCTCAGGTTCACCATCTACTATTGTAAAAGTGCCGCCATATAACCCTAAAACATCTCCAAAGGATAGTCCTGCACCCCAACCATAAGGCGACTCTGCATCAAACCAACAGTCAATAGCATAGGTACCCACTGGAATATTCCCCATGGTGAATGAATAACTTCCACTATTAGAAATAGTAAATGTGGCTCCCATCTCTGGGTTTTCTCTAAAGAATGGGTCAATAGAATACACAACATACGCCGTCCCTGTCTTTGTGCCTGAATAAGAGATGGTGCCAGAGATGGTGCCGGTGATTGTGCCTGATAGCGGTGCATCACCCATCCGAATAGCATACAAATCCCCACCCTTCCTTGCAGAAGCAGGTGTGTCATGGAGAGAAGGTGCCTCTGCATACCTGACTATCGGTGGAGCCTTTGAAGAAACAGATGGAGATTTAGCTGATTCCCTATGAGGTGCCTGAGATCCGCCACCCCCTCCAATCCCGCAATAAAGAAGCATGTTCTGGCTTGACCAATCAACACCAAAGGCTATACCCCCTTGATTTATCTTACTTAGATTTGAACCATTAACCCCGACTGTATAGATATTATTATCATCAGCAGAAAAGGCTATTTGCTGTGAGTCTGGTGACCAGCAGATACTCCAAACATAACTACCAGTGCCTATTGCATAGACATTCCTGGTGCTTTGCGAGCCAACATCTACCACCCAAAGTCCATTCTCATTAAAATAAGCAATCTTCTTGCCGTCTGGTGACCAACAGGGAAACCATCCGCCATTAGTAGTTAATGTTGCCATTTCACCATTCAGGGTAGAGATGATACCAATACCGCTGCCTGTCCCTGTCCAATTATGATAGGCTATCTTATCCCCTGCATTCCCTGCAGGTGCCCAGTCAGGTTGAGAGCCTTCAGCTAAAAAGGTTGCCGTACCGCTATTCAGGTCAGCAATATAAAGCCCATTATTTCCATGATACACAACCCTTGTTCCATCCGGGGACCAATCAGCTCTATCAAAGCTTTCATCTGCAACCCTATTAGTTTGTGAGTTTGTAGCATTTACTATCCAAATCCCTGAGTTTTCTCCACCTTGTCCGTAAAGTATCTTGTCGCCAACTGGTGACCAGACAAGTCCATTTATCCAGCCATTAACAGCAACTACCTCATTTGAAGTACTGCCATCCTTATTTACTATTGATATGCCCTCACCAGTTGCTGTACCTGATGCCCTTGAATTAGGCAAAGCAATATAAGCTGCCTTTTCTCCATTTTTTGACCACTTGCCGCCATACACAATACCTGGCAGGCTATTATTGGTTAATGCCTGAGGGGTAGTTCCATTATTGAGAGATAGGGAATAGATATTAGCTATGTTATCATAAATAATCTGCGTATCAGAAGAAAAGCTTACTGCCCAAGGCTTAAACGAGAGAATCATAGTCGTAGTAATAGTATTGGTACCAATATTTATTGACTGGAGGGTATTATCTCTGGAAATAATCAGCCTTTTTGAGTCAGGGGACCATAGCAAATTATATCCTGTATCCTCACTCACACAGACAGTTTCAGAACCTGCTGGATCAATGAGAAATATACCTGCTGCAACCTTTTCCCCACCCTCCATTAAATGATTATAATCTTTAAAAGCAATCCAGTTACCATCAGGTGAACAAACAGGGGACATGCCATTGGTTAGCGTCCCCTTTCCTGTGCCATCAGCATTTATAATATATATTACTGGTGCAGCACTATAATCTTCATAAACAATCTTTCCTCCATCTTGTGACCATGAAAAGCTGTAGTTTTTTCCCTCTGTAGTTAGTTGTTGAGGGATTGAACCGGAAACAACATCTACAACCCAGACATCCTCTTCCCAGATATTTTTATTCTGACTCCCCAACAAATACCCTATTTTTTTTCCATCCGGCGACCATTTCAGATCTTGTATCTCGCCAGCCGCATCAACCAGAAACAGTTTATTCACCCCATCAGCATCCATCACATAAAGCTTACTTTTATTTGTACCCTCAAAGATCACATAAGCAATCTGCTGTCCATTGGGCGAAAAAGCGGCTTCTTCCTCAAAGGCAGAATCATTAGTCAACTGAACCGGGTTACTACCATCAGGATTCATCTTCCAGAGGTCAATATTCCCTCCACGGTCAGAGATAAACAGAATAGAATTAGTCCCCACACAATACTTTCCACCAACAACATTTACCTGGTGACTAGTCAACTTAGTTATCTGTGCCCACGAATCTGTCAAACCAAATACCAATAACCCAAAACTAATCACTAAACCTAAAATCAATCTTTTCATCTTAAAAATCCTCCTCATAATAAATATTAAAATAGTAGCAATTGCTCAATATCCTGTGGCAATTCCATGAGATTAAAAAGTAATGCCTCAGTTATCAATGGTAGTCGCAGGCTTTAGCCTGCGTAAAATAACGCAACCTAAAGGAGGTAGTACCTCTGGCAGTTGCTATCTCCTGTCCCTACAACACATACAGCATCCATTAATTGAGATATGGCAGAGCAATAGAAGTCGATTGCAAACTCCCCTCCCCTGTTCAGTAAAAAAATGTGTGTAATGGTCAGATTGCTAATATCCTCTGCCTTCTTTCAAACAGGTGATTTAGCCTGACTTGAACAATACTAAACTTATTATTCCCCAGTTTAATTTATTATACTGAAACAAAATAAGACAAGTGCATCAAAGTGTGCTGCATGAAATATGTGAAATATGTGAAATATGTGAAATGAAATGTCTGAAATGTATGAAATCCATCATAGAAGTGCATTTGAAAAGCTAAATATACTATACTCCATATCATTTAATTTGTCAAGTATTTTTTGTAACTATTCAGGCATAGGAATGATTATGGCAGGGACAAGCCCTGCAGCTACAGTTATTCGTGAGAAACTTGTAGCTGCGACCCTTGTGGTCGCCGTCTTCATTCTGTATTCTGACTCCTGAATTTTGTATGCCTGAATAGTTACTATTTTTTTTCAATTTTACTGTCTCAGTTGGAGCTGCAACGAAAAGAGAAAAAGGCACAAAAGGTGTAAGTATCGATGAAAAAATAATCTCGCAACGAAACATGAGTAATTGCAAGTGAGAAGAGACTGACAAGGGTTGTATACCAGAATTCAGAATAGATGCAGATTCTTTCATTCTGACTCCTGACTCCTGAATTCTGACTACCTAAGTAATTGTTCTCCTACACTTATTGCTGCATTTTCTCCAGCAAGGTATCCTGTAGAAAACGAGGCTTGCAGATTAAACCCGCCTGTATCTGCATCAACATCCATTATTTCACCGGCAAAATATAATCCGGAAACAATACAAGACTCCATGGTTTGAGGGTTAATATCCTTTAAGGAGATGCCTCCTTGTGTAATCATTGCCTGTTCTACAGGTAATGCACCGATAACCTCTAACTGCAATCCCTTGAATAAGGCAACCAATCTGTGTCGTTCATCCTTATTAATCTGGTTTACTTGTTTATCTTGCAAGATACCTGCAATCTCCATAAACACATCCACCATCCTCTGTGGCAAGAAAAATTTGAGTATGCTTCGGATACTTTTCTTGGAATTATCGCTAAACTCCCTTAAAAACCGTGCATTCAACTGCTCCTCAGACATACCGGGTTTCAGATCTATGGTTACAAATACTGTTTTTCCCTCATTATTCAGCCAATCGACAATCTGTCCACTTAAGGATAAAATCAGTGGTCCGGATATACCAAAATCTGTAAACAACAATTCTCCAACCTCTGAAACTATCTGTCGTTTTCCACACTTGAAAACAAGTTGGATATTCTTCAGGGTTAATCCTTCTAATAGCTTTGGATAATGTCCCTTTATTCTTAAAGGAACAAGCCCTGCCCGAAGGGGAACAATACGATGCCCAAGCCGTTGTGCTATTTTTAACCCCTCCCCTGTTGACCCTGTAAAACCATAAGAAATACCACCTGTAGCAAGGATGATCCTGTCACATGAAATTACAGAATTTGGGTTCACCTGTTCGGTTAATCCCTGAACAATCCCTTGCTTCTGCCTCTTGTCTCCTGCCTCAGAAAGGGCAGGTTTGGAACCTGCCCCTACTGACTGCCTCTTGTCTCCTGCCTCAGAAAGGGCAGGTTTGGAACCTGCCCCTACTGACTGCCTCTTGTCTCCTGCCTCAGAAAGGGCAGGTTTGGAACCTGCCCCTACCTGCCGACTGCTGACTTCTTCTCTGAGCACTACACCCCTTACCTGATTATCCTGCACAAGAATATCCTCTATCTGTGCATTATAAACAATCCTTACATTGCTTACATCTAACTCTTTTTTTAATATTTCAAGAACACTATTTGATAAATCGGTTATAGGAAAAACACGCAATTGCCTTTCTATTTTAAGAGGCAGTCCCCTACCCTCAAAAAATTGCATTAAATCAGTATTGGAAAATGTGTTCAGGGCAGTCCTTAAAAACCTGCCATTTTTGTTAAATTTACCAAGAAGGGTTTCAATGTCGCAGGCATTGGTAAGATTACAGCGGCATTTGCCAGTCAGGAGAAGTTTTCTGCCCAGCGAAGGGTTCTTCTCTATCAAGGTAACATTTTGACCAAGCTGACCCGCCCGAATAGCTGCCATCATTCCAGCAGGTCCACCGCCAATTATAACTATGCTCTTTTTATTCATTTCAAGAATCCTTTTGCACCAATGTTCAAGTTTTTTGTATGTTATTGAACAAAAATAGAGTACAGTTACCTTTGTGGTTCAATAATAACCTTAATCGAATCTTGTGCCTTAGTTACAAGTTGGAATCCATAACCTGTTTCAGAGAGCTTAAGTCGATGAGTAATCATTTCTCGTACCTGTATCCTGCCCGTACTGATTAGTTCTAATGCAGTCATATGATCCCTGAAATCCCCTGCATAGGATGATACCAATGCAATCTCATTCCGCCAGAAAAGCTCATTGATGGATAAAGGAATAGTTATCCCTTTATCCGTAGGGGCAAAAAATAACACTGTTCCACACCGTTCAACAGAATGTAACGCTTGAAGAATGGCTGAAGGTGCTCCTGTACAAACTATAACCAGATCAGCCAGATAGCCATCGTTAATCTCACGAACACGGGCAGGAATATCATCCTTTGCACTCATTGCTACATCTGCTCCAAATCGTCGTGCTGCTTCTAATCGATAATCTGAAACATCTGTGGCTATTATTTGTGATGCCCCACTAATACGGGCAAGATGAATATGCAGCAAACCGGCTATCCCGCTGCCAAGAACCAATACCCTTTGCCCTGGCTGTATTCCTGCAAGCCTTTGTCCTCGAAGGACACAGGCAACTGGTTCGATAAATGTTGCCTCTTCAAATGACACATGGTCAGGTAGAGGGTAAACTCCACGATCAACATTAATCGCCGGCAACCGTACAAATTCAGCAAAGCCACCTGGATCAAAGTTTGTCTGTCTGAGCATATTACAAACCGTTTGGTGTCCCCTCATGCAATAATGGCAGGCATTACATGGTACATGATGAGAGACAGAAATACGGTCACCAACCTTGTATTGTTTTACATCATCGCCTGTCTGAACAATTGTCCCGGCAACCTCATGCCCCAAAACCAGTGGCACTCGATGGATACGATACCACTCCATAACATCACTTCCACAAATGCCGCTTGCCTCTACCTTGAGTAATATCTCCCCTGATGAAATCTCTGGTACAAACATCTCTTGTATTCGTACATCCTGATTGCTGTAATACATGGCTACACGCATATTTTTCATTGGTACTCTCCCTTAGATAGTTTCTGCCACATCAGACTTGTCTTCCTTAGTATAACCAGATGGGGATTCGAAACAAGATGGTGTTAGTTTCTCCTCTGTTAGCTGGGGTGTTTTGTCAACAACAGGGCAATCACAGGGGGTTGCCCCTACAATGTTTTTTTTGTGTCGCAATTTTCTGCTTGTGCCCTTAATCCGAAATAGAGCTACAATCAGCCATAGAATCAGAATAACTATAAGTAGGGGCATGGAGCTTAATGTCCAGAAGATAATGATTCCAGCTATTCTGATACAATTATTCAACCCATCCTGGCAGGCAATGTTTGTGGATTTCTGAAAGGCACTCTCATAATTTAAGGGCATTCTCTTTTCATACATGCGAATAAAGATAAGTCCATATGCTGTTTGGTCTTCGAGCCTTCCCATCTCTCTTTTTATCTCCCCCATTTCTTTTTCCGCATACCTTAGCTTATTCTCTATCTGCAGCATCTCAGGAAGCTTTTTGTAGTTTTCAGTAGAGGATATGGAAATGAGCCTTTCTTTGGATTCCTGAAGGGATTCAAGTTGTGTCTGAAGTTTCATACAGCTCTCGATCTTATCATCGGTTGTCAGCTTTGAATGTTTTAAGCCTCCAATCTGCTCCAATGTTTTGACTGCATTCTCAAACTCTGCTGAAGGAAGTTTAATCATCAGCCATGCTGTTTTTTCCTCTCCGTTTATCTCCTTTTGAGAGATAATACCCTCAAACCTCATCATCTCATCAGTAACTCTTGCTACACCATTACTTAGTTTTTTTGTTTCCAATTCAATTTCAGCCATCTTTCCTGCATGGGGCAAGGAATCCTTTTGATACTTAGTTCCAGATAGTATTTGAGGTAATGGTATCATCTCCTTGGTAAGAAAGACACTAATAGCAACCACTACAGAAACTACAAGAATGATCCTTAAGAGGATTGATGTCTGCATATTTTTTGCTCCTTTCCATACTGATAAGTACTACAAATATATCATAATCAGGCTAAAAAGTCAAGAGGTTTGGCACATTACCAGCAATTCTCATTATTTGATAATCTTCATAATCCTCTAAACAAAAAAAGCTTGACAATCTCTAACCAATCTGTTATATTTCAGGTATGATTCAAATTATTTTGCATTCATTATCAGCCATTCTTTCAGGATTACTTCTTAGCACTACCTTTCCATCGTTCAACATGGAACCTGTTGCTTTTATTGCCCTTGTCCCGCTTTTATCAGTCATCAGGGGACAAAATATATCAAGATCGTTTATGCTTGGACTAATTACAGGGGTTGTTTTTTTTGGCATACTCTTATTCTGGATAGCTGGTATCAGGCTCTATCAGGTACCTCAATGGCTATTGATTATGGGCTGGATATTTGCCACTATTGCCTCTGCCTTATTTGTCGGGATATTTGCTGCGTGTGTCAGTATGCTGGAGATACATAGGACAAGGGTATCCTTGCTTGCTCCGGCTATTATCTGGACAGCATTAGAGCTTATCAGAAGTTATTTTCCTATGGATGGATTTCCATGGGGAATACTTGGTTATTCTCAGTATCAAAACCTCATCCTTATCCAAATAGCTGAATTTACAGGTGTTTTTGGTGTTTCGTTTCTGATAGTATTGATTAATACTACAATTGTCGGGATAATCAGCAGAACAAAAAGCCGTTGGTATGACACAGGAATAACCGTTGTGGTAGTTATCCTCTGTCTGGCATGGGGAAATACAAAACTTCAAGAAAATTCCGCGACAGGTAAACCATTGACAGTAGCAGTAATTCAGACCAACATTGGCATTGATCAAAGCTGGGAATGGGAAACAACCCGTGAAAAGATACTGTTTATGCTCAATAGACTTACTAAAAAGGCAGCCAAATCAAACCCTGACCTGATCATCTGGACAGAAACAGCAATCCTTTCCTCACCAGAGACCTCTCTATGGACAAAAAGAAGGCTGTCATCTATTGTTATGGGACTAAACAGTTACCTCTTGATAGGTGCTCCGCATATGACGGACACAGATTATTACAACAGTGCCTTTCTTATTTCAAATAAAGGCAGGATAATTGACCGATACGATAAGATTCATCTTGTACCATTTGGAGAGATGATCCCTGTCGAGGAATTATTCCCTATTTTAAGAAGGATATTTCCACAGGCTGGCATGTATACACATGGAAAAAGATATACAGTATTTAATAAACCGGACAAATTTTGTACGCTTATTTGTTATGAAGGAATATTTGGAGACTTGACCAGAAGATTTATTAAAAAGGGTGCAAAATTCATGGTTAATATTACCAATGATGCGTGGACAAGAACAAGAGCCTCTTATTATCAACACTTTAGCATGGCTGTTTTTCGTTCCATAGAGAATAGAAGATACTTTATCCGTGCAGGGAATACCGGGATTTCAGCCATCATCAATCCATCAGGCAGGATTGAACACCTGTTAGATGTAGGCAAGGAAGGAATCATTGATGGTCATATCTTCTTAAATAACCGCCTTACATTTTATTCCAGATTTGGGGATGTATTTGCTTGTTTTTGCTTAATAATGGGAATCATTGCAACAATTTTGAGCTTTGCAATTAAAATTAATCCGCGAAGATTTCACAGATGAGATGGGGAAGAAAAATCTGAAAGGCATATAACTGTAGAGACACAAGATATTGCGTCTCTACCATGCATCTACATGTCGTGTCAACTGTTAATTGTCGCATAGTTAATTATGTATGGACAGGACTGCCCCCCTGCATTCGCAGAGCCTGCCCCTGCATTCACAGGGGTAAACTCCTGCAGGAATCTCCCTATCAAGCTATCAAGAATTAATGTTACCGATGTACTACAATTCCAGCATATCCAACCACATAGCTATAATCATGGGTTACATCCCATGATGTGGTATATTTGATTAATTCAGCCTTTTGGCTGTCAAGCTGTTTAGCTGCAACTAACATAGCCACTGCCGAAGCATAACCACACATAGTGATTTTTAATCCCTCTACGCGTTGGATTAGTTCATCCTCATTTAACTCAAGAATAGCATCTATGGCCAATCGATCATGATATTTCAGGTATTTCTCCAGTGTAGTTTCATTAAGCTGTCCTTCATGGCTCATATCTGAACTGGCAATAATCGTTATCTTCTTTTGTGACAGCTTGATACAACTGGCAATCTCTTCACCTATTTCTTTATATATAGATGGATGACTGGACCCCATACATATAGGAACTATTTGAAAATTTTTAAACAAAACCTGCAAAAATGGAAGTTGCACTTCAATAGCATGTTCATATAGATGGGCAAGATGATCTGTCTGAATGTATTTGGATATGGCTTCCAGCTTATTGGCAAACTCAAAGTCTATTGGAACATCGCCAAGTGGAGTTTGCCACATCCCATTGGTCATGATAGAGAATAACTTGCCTTCTCCAGTATGGTTTGGACAAAGAATAATAAATGTTTCTGATGGTGTAATAGAGGAATACACTGCCCCGGCTACTACTCCAGAATACATATACCCAGCATGAGGAGCTATCAAACCAATAGCATCCCTCCTAATTATCTCCTTCTTGAGATAGCCTGCTATCTCTTGCCTGAGATATTCTGGCTGAGCTGGATAAAACGAGCCTGCTCTTACTGCCTTTCTCAACATAATCGCTTCACCTCTATTTTGTATCTACTCAGTAACCTGTGATTTTGCAAGCTACGAAGATTGCCATGCTGTAGAGATACAAAATGTTGCGTCTCTACTTTCACAATTGCGAGCGAAAAAGAGGTAGCACCTCTGGCAGGGAAAGAACCACAAAGGGTGTAAACTCCTTAGGGAAAATAATTGCGAACATAAAAATCACCTGCTCCTTGACAGGTGCATTTTTCTTGTTAGTCTTCACTTTAGTGTCTTTTCCTTTTCTTCTGGCTTATCTTACCTCGGATTACTATCTTCCGCCCGAGCGGTATCCTACGCTTGGTTGCTATCTTACGCTCGATTGGTTCAGTGATTATCTTACAAATAGAATTCCGAGATCTTTGCAAATTTTCCGCGCAAGCAAGTCATTGATCTCGGTGTGTCGGGGGACTGAAGATTGTTTGTTCTGTTGGGGATTTCTCCACCATGAATGACTTCCGCCTTCTCGAATAAATATACAGCCCTGTTGTCGCAGATGCTTGAGCAGCTCCTGCCGCTTCATACGGCAAGCAATTCTTCGAAGGAATTGGGAGCAGCGGACTGAATAGCCTCTTGCCGATTGAATTCAAGGGCTTCTCTTAATGTGACTCTCAGGCTCTCAAGAAGTTTCTCTTGGGTATGTTCTTGGCAGTTTACGCCGGGAACTTCTTCAATCCATCCAATCCACCAATCACCGTCTTGCTTTGTTGCCACAGTATATGTGTTCATATATTGAAACCTCGATAAAAGAATATCACTATAGAACTCCCTTGTCTGCTTACGATAAGCTCACCCAACAGTGGAGATAATAACCGCAAATTTTGCAAACAAAATAAAATGTTGATAAGTCCAAAACCTTAATCACGAGCCCCAGTCCCCGCTGTTAGGTGCATCTTCCATGTTAGGCTTGATTACTATCTTCCGTCTGTCTGTTATCTTACGCCCGACAGGCTGTTACGGAATGAGAATTCGGCACAAGAAGCATACAGCATGTTGTGCCGAATTCACCAACGGGCACTACATATGGTACGGTATTGACGCTGATTATCAGTTCCGTAACAGCCTGCCGAGTTATATCTTCCGCTCTCTTGTAAGGCTAATAATAACGATAATGTAACTATTCAGGTAGTGTAAGAAGGG
>JAHIZN010000306.1 GCA_018814245.1 bacterium | reverse complement strand
CATCCCCTTTATCCCCTCTATCTCCGTATCCCCCTTCTTACACTACCTGAATAGTTACCTCATATTTTTCTAATCCCTATATCTCCTTATCTCCTCCATAATCCCCCACATCTCCTTTTCTTACACTACCTGAACGGTTACAAACTTAGATCTGCGTTCATTTGTGTCCCATTACAAATTTATGTTGCAAATTCATAAAAACTGATGTATCATATTGGGTATGAAAAGGTATCAAGCGTCAATCGTTAGATGTCATATGTCATGTATCAGGATGGCTATCATCACTGTCCTTTGCCTGCTGCCAACTATTGCCCTTGCCTCATCCGAGCTGATTATCCTCAAAAGCAAGGATATTTCCGAGATGAGAGACTGCATTGATAAGATTGAGGCAAAAGGTGTCAGAGTATCTCATGTCTTCCCGCCCTGTGTAGTAATCGGAGATTCCCCCTCCCCCTCCGCGTCTCCGTGTAAAAATATCCCTTCCCCCTCCGCGTTCTCCGCGTCTCCGCGTGAAAATATCCCCTCCCCCTCCGCATCTCCGCGTGAAAATATCCCCTCTGTCATCAAAGCCATTTATCAAGGCAGGGTACCTGATGATGTTATCCAGAGCATACCCAGTACCTCAAGGATAGGCATAAGGGTATGGAATGCTCGGTTTATTCCTTCACCCAGGACAAAAGCCCCAACACTACCTGCAAAAGAATTGCTCCCACCCTCAAATGATTGCCGTATTCTGAAGAAGCAGCCTTTAACCATGCCTGCACCGCCGCTAAAGGCACCACCCTATGGCGGTAATTTTTACGATACCTCAAATTACATAGCCGGCAGGATAGCTGTTGGAATTATCCTGCCTGAAAGCAGTGGAAATACAGAAAACTGGACGATTGATGAGGCAAATGAGGCTATCAGCAAGATACAGGCAGCCATGGATTGGTGGGCAAGTATTGAACCAGATAGCCATCTTTCATTCTATTATGATATTCATACCCCGTTTGATGGCACCATGAGTGTAACGACAGCCACTGAACCAATAACCACAAATACTGAAAAAACATGGATTAAGCAGGTGATGAATGGACTGGGTTATACTGACCCTGGTCAGGGTATTGTTGAGGATTATTTTTACTATGTGTTTGACTACAACAATGATATTCGGGATATGTTTGGCACACACTGGGCTTTTACCATATTTGCAGCTGACTCAAGTAATGATAGTGATGGGTGTTTTCCAAATGGTGGCTTTGCTTATTCCTACCTTGGGGGACCATTTGTGATCATGACCTATGACAATCAAAACTATGGTATTGAAAATATGGACTCTGTCTGTGCCCATGAAACAGGGCATATCTTTTATGCCCTGGATGAGTATAGCGGGGCATCCTCAAAGACTGAACGCAGCGGGTATCTGGATGTGATTAATGCCAATCATGCAAGCAACCCAAACAGTGTTCCCTGCATCATGAAGGGTCTTATCGACCCCTTTACCAATCATCAGGTGTGTTATTATACCAAGGGACAAATGGGACTATGGGATACAGATAATGACAACATCTTGGATGTGATTGACTCGCCGCCCATGGTATCCCTGACACCATATTCCCCTGACCCAACATCAAACACAAACCCAACATATACTGGTCGTGCCTCGGTTACGGCTGTGCCCAATAAAAACCCACAGGAAAACCCACCCATTCACAATATAACCATCAACACCATTACCAATGTCGAATACAGGATAGACAGTGGCTCATGGTCAGCAGCAACAGCCATGGACAGTACATTTGATGAGCCTGAGGAGGATTTTACCTTTACCTCGCCAACCCTATCCAATGGAACATATACCTTTAGGGCAAGAGCCATAGATTCTGCTGGAAATATCAGCAATTATGCTACAGATCTACTGACCATTGAAACATACGACCATGTGCCAGGCTCATTCTCCCTCATCTCACCAGCAAATGCTGCGGTTATTGGCGTGCTTAGCCTTGAGTTTGATTGGGAGGATGCAGTTGATACTGATCCAAATGATGCTGTTTCATATATTCTGTGGTATGGCAAGGATGCAAATTTTGCTACCAAAACAGAGGTATCAGGGTTGCCCTTAAGCAAATATATCACTGCTGTCAATCTTGACGACAATTCAACATATTACTGGAAGGTATGTGCTGTTGATAAAAGCGGCAACAAAACATGGAGCAAGCAAGTCTGGTCATTTTCTACCCAACAGATTACCATAACAATTGAAGCAATCTTTTCTCACACTGCAAATGAAATACCCACTACACCGGTAGTTGGCGACTTAGACGGTGATGGCTTGCCAGAAATAGTTTATGGCGGCATCCCTACTCAAGGCTCATTTAGCTCAAGCCATATCTATGTATTTAGAAAACATGCTGATAATAGCGTAGAGGTGGTCTGGTGCAAACAAACATCTGGTGCCTGTCTTGGCGTTGCTCTTGGAGATTTGAACAACGATGGACTGCCGGAGATAGCTGCCTATACCTATAATCAAGCTCAAAACAGAGGCACCCTGCTTGCCATAAACCCTGACTCAACCATTCGTTGGGCAACCCCCATATCAAACAAGGGTTTTCCTCATCCTGATGTTGTGTATCAGCGGGATCCAAGCCTTGGGGATGTAAATGGTGATGGGTGCAGCGATGTGGTCATTAATGCCTGTGATGGAAGCCTGCATGTCATAAGCGGCAAGGATGGAAAAGAGATCTGGTACAAGGAATTTTCCGGCAACTATACCGGCTATTGCGGTAAGACAGCTGTGGTGGATCTTGACCATGATGGAAAGCCAGAGGTAATTGTGGCTGCAACCAGCCACTTTAGCGTCTACAGATATGACGGCAGCCTATGGTGGGATAAACAGGGATGTGATTTTGCCATTGCTGACCTTGATGGTGACAAGAAACCTGAGATAGTGGTTATCGGCTATACCGGGGTGGTACAGGCATACCGATACAATGGCAGAGAGTTCTGGTCATGTAAATATAAACTTGCTGATAGTGCAGGACCTGCCATAGCTGACATAGATGGAGACAAAAAGCCGGAGGTTGTCCTGCCTGTTGAGAATAACTACATTTGTGCCATTAATGGAGAGGATGGCAGCCTTTTGTGGAAAACAGAGAATCTGTTCATGGGAAAATGGGAGATTGGGGATCTGATAATCACTGACCTCAATGATGATGGACTCTTAGAAATAGTAGGCATGTCGCAAAAAAAGGCAATTGTTCTATTGGATGCCAAGACTGGCAAGGTAATTGTTAATTTAGGTATAAATATTGATTTTGCCAGCATGTCGCCTGTGGTAGCTGATGTGGACAATGATGGTCATGCAGAGATCCTTGTATCGTCTGGGGAAGTCAGTGATGCCAAATATAAGGGACAGTTGATTGTCCTTGGCGATGATGCCAACTGGAAAGCCTGCCGCAAGGTATGGAATCAGATCTCTTATTACATGACCAATATCGATGCCGAGCTGCTGCCTACCACAGACCTTAGCCCATGGCTCAGTCATAATACCTGGCGAGCACAATTGCCCGGGTTTACAGACAGCAAACGAGGGGTAGTTATTGGTAATGTTACTGATACACAAGAACAGCCTATATCAGGGGCAATGGTTCAATCAATCTTGAATGGGGTTGTTCAGGGATCAGCCATAACCAAGCCTGATGGGACATATAAGATTATCCTGCTTATTCCGGGCAGGTATACTATCTCTGTTTTATCAGATGGTTTTTTCCCGGCAAGCAGGACCAATACCCCAATCATCCTTGGCAGTATCACCAATAAAATCGATTTTCAATTAGAAAAGATGCCCGGGGAGGCGTCCGATGTGTCTGTCTCACCAGAGACATATTCCATGTCTATCTTTGAAACACATGTCTTTACTGCTGAGGTTATTGACAGTGATGGAAAAAAGGTGGTTGATGGAACAGGGGTAAAATGGCAGACAGGCAGCGGGATGGTTGTCCCAACAATATCGTACACAATCAATGGGATAGCAACTGCAACCTATATTGCCCCATCCTTGTCAGGAATAGCCACAGTTACGGCAATTGCCTCTTCTACGCTTATGCCGCAGGACTCAGCTCAGGTAATAATTGGCGTAGGAATGCCTTACAGGCTTGAGTTGCTGCCTCGTGAGTTAACTGTTCAGGCAGGCGGGACGAGCAGCTTTACTGTTCAGGCTTATGATCGATCCTGGCAGGAGATACAATGGCTGGAATATCGCTGGGATATTGTCCAAAGAATGGGATCCCTGTCTTGTGTTATGGGAACAACCAATACCTTTACTGCCGGCGGACAATTAGGGACAGAAACCATTGTGGTTAATTGTGCAAGCATGACTGCTGCTGCCAAGGCAACTATTATCCCCGGGGAATTGCATCACATTGTGATTACACCCGAGACATCAACCATTGAGGTGGGAAATACTGTAGGGTTTACAGCCGCAGGATATGATCAGTACAACAATCCCATCTCTGGACTGGTGTATAACTGGCAAACAGATTCATCCCTGGGAAGTTTTGCCATGTCAACATTCACAGCAGGGACAAGAACAGGCACACTTACCATTAATGCTTCACTTGAAACGATCACCGAATATGCTGCCATAACCATCATTCCCGGCAGGCTGCATCATATTATGATTGAGCCAGATACTGCAGCAGTACAGGCACAGAGTCAGCAGGTATTTTATGCCAGAGGATATGACCAATACAATAATTATTTGCCCGGGATATTGTTTGACTGGACAATTGAGGATGAATTAGGTAGTTTGTCCACAATTTATGGCAGCCAAACTACCCTTACAGCCGGAAGTTTTATCATGGAAGGCAGGATAATTGCCTCAAGTAGTGGTATTTCAGGCTATGCCACTGTAACCATTACCACTGGTGAACTGGGGTATTTTCAATTTGAACAAATCAATAATCAGCATGCAGGCAATGAATTTGCGATAACCATCACTGCCAGAGACAAGGATGGGAATATCATCAAGGGCTATGACAGGCTTGCGATATTGAATGATACAACCAATACCATTAGCCCTCAGATTAGTGGCAGCTTTAGCCTTGGGGTTTGGACAGGCAGTGTAAGTATCACTAAGGCAACAACCGGTATAACCATCAAGGCAGAGGAAAAAGACGGCAGGACAGGTATGAGCAACAGATTTGACATCTTGCCCGGAAGCGTGTCATGGATCGAGATTATCCCAAACTATCAGGAGGTCATGGCGGGTCAAACAACCACGGTTACTGCCAAGGCATACGACTCATTCAATAACCCAATCCCCGGGACATCATTTTCATGGAGAATAATACCAGCCGCATCAGGCAGGATAACGCAGACAGGCATATTTACCGCAGGCACAAGGACAGGCAGCTTAAGCCTTGTAGCCTTAAACAACGGACAGAGTGCCACAGCAAGCATTCTTATCATCCCCGGAGTTCTTGACCACTTTGAGTTTGGCAATATTCCTCATCAGGTAGCTGGCAAGGGATTTCCCATAAGCATTATTGCCCATGACCGCTACCATAATCTTGTCAATATCTTTGCTGATATGGTTGACCTTTTTGACACTACAGGCAGTGTCCGTCCTAAGCAGACAGGAGCATTCAGCAATGGCTCATGGAATGGCACAGTAACCATAAATAAACTCATGCTTAGCTTGAATATTAGAGCTAAATACCATGGGGTTTATGGGACAAGTAATTTGTTCTCTGCCTTGATTGATGATGACACGGGTATCACTACAATTGGTTCTGTCACCATTCAGCTTAATTCGGGTGCTGTGGGCGGCACAGATTATTACCTCTTGATTACCCCTGATGCTTCATCCATGGATATTGAAACAGCAAATAAGGGGCTTTATCAACACCCATGGGTAAAGCAGATGATGTGCATAGGGGTGAGTCTGGTTGATGGGGATAATAAGCCGTTATTACAGGGCTTTGATGTTTCGGCAGTTGTAACCGTTCCATACCAGTGCAATCTTGATGATCGAGGAAGCCTTCGGCTTTACCAGCTTGATAGTAATCAATGGAAGCCTCTTTCAATCCAACCCCAAATAGACTCTATTGAGCACCGCATATTGTTTGTCATCCCTTGCCCCGGGACATATACCCTTGTCTATAATACTGCTCAACCCAACCTTGAGGCTCTAGTAGTTTATCCCATACCCTTCAGGCAGTCAGCAGGTGATACCCATATTATCTTCAAGGGATTGACCAATGACGCTGCTATCAGGATATACGACCTGTCCGGGGATATTATTCGGGAACAGGAGCATGTATTTACTGTTTGGAAATGGCCTGTAATGGATGAAGGGATTTCGTCCGGGGTATATTTTTATGTGGTGATGGATAAGGAAGGGAGAAAAAGGGTTGGGAGGATAGTGATAATTCGGTAAGGGAAGATTAACACAAAGGACACAGAGAAGAATAAAGAGAAACCCTAATCTCTGTGGACTCTGTGCGATCTCTGTGTGCTCTGTGTTAAAAAAATTTCCCTATATTTGCTGCCACTGATAACTGAGGCATTACGGAAATTGTTCACTTTTTATTTGACTTTTTAATTCAAAGGTGGTACACTACATTGAGATGCATTCGTAGGGGATGTTGCCCATAAATATATTAGTAACTATTCAGGCATAAGAATAGCTAAAGCAAGGCAAGCAGCAGCATCCCTTGACACATGTAAAAGGCGACCACAAGGAGATAGTACCTCTGTCAGGTCGCAGCTACGATGTGCTCGATTGTTGTGTGGGGGAATCTTTGTAGCTGCGACCCTTGTGGTCGCTTATTGGTGGGGCAGAAACAGGGGAGGTAGCACCTCTGGCACCCTATCCATACATAACTAACTATGCGACAATTAACAGTTGACACGACAGTAGGAGTAATTTTATGGAGAAATATAAATTAAACAAAAAAATTATAAAGGTATCCTCTTTGGAGGAAAATGATGAAAAGGATTATTGGCGTTCAAGAACAACAACAGATAGATTAAAAGCAGTCGAAATAAACAGGAGAATTGTATATGGATATACCCATACTTCCCCAAGATTTCAGAGATTTTTTGAAGTTGCTCAATTCAAAAAAAATTGAGTACCAAGTATATATATGCAAACCATTAATTAATTTGACATATCTTTTCACGCAAAGAACGCAAAGGATTATGAATTATCGTCTTTTTAATTTAGCAATCATTTCTCTGCGCTCTTTGCGATTTTCTTACTTTGCAATCTTTGCGTGAAATTGTTACTGCTGATATGTCAAGTTATTTATCGGATTGCATATATCAATTGAGGTGAAATGTTGGAGAAAATAGCAGTTTATCCGGGCACTTTTGATCCAGTTACCCTTGGGCATCTGGATATTGTGGAACGAGCAATTCCCATTTTTGATAGGGTAATTGTTGCTGTTGCCAAAGATACAGGTGGGAAACCAACCCTGTTTTCAATAGAGGAACGCATCCAAATGCTTAAAGATGTTACCATGAATTATCCTAAAACAGAGGTGCATGGTTTTTCCGGATTACTAATAACATATGTAAAGGAAGTAAATGCCTGCACCATCCTTCGTGGTTTAAGGGCTATTTCAGATTTCGAGCATGAATTCCAGATGGCTTCCATAAATAAGCGATTGAATTCATCTGTGGAAACATTATTTATGATGACAAATGAATCTTATTTTTTCTTAAGTTCTTCATCTGTAAAAGAAATAGCTGCATTGGGATGTAATTTGAAGGGATTTGTTCCTGAATTGGTCGAAAAACAGATAAAGAAAAAGCTGTTTTGAGATTAATGCAACATGAGTGAGATAACTATTCAGTAGCAAGAATACAAAATTCAGGAGTCAAAATAAAAGAACCTCTGCATCTATTTTTGTATTCTGACTCCTGTAAATGTTTAGTAATAGTAACTATTCAGGTAGTGTAAGAAGGGGGATACGGAGATAGAGGAGATAAAGGGGATGAGTAAGATCAAAGCATTGGGTTTCTGCCTTGTTTGTGTAATGTTAATAAGATATTCACCACCCTACCCCTGCCAGCTGGGGATAACTTGATACTCAAATATTTACCAATAATCTATTATCTCCCTATCTCCTTCATCTCCTT
>JAHIZN010000042.1 GCA_018814245.1 bacterium | reverse complement strand
TGGTAATTTCAGATATAATTCCAACAAATTTATCATTCTTTAAGTTTTGTATTAGTCTAATCGAATGCTCCTTAAATGTATCGTCAAATGAGCCGCCAATTACTGATGTATCAAGATATATTTTTAATTTTTTCATTGTTTGATTCTTTTACTTCTCACAGAATGCCGAGATGAGTAATTTGTCCAGTTGCCTGAGAGCCAAATATCAATTCTTGCAAAAGCAAAAACATCAAATTGTTTGTATCTGATTTAAATGCAAGTAGTTAAATAGTTAACACCATTTTCCTTCCCTTTACCTATGGCAATTAACATACGATATCCAACCGAGTATGCCATCCGGCAACTCTATCTGATAATACCACTTTTTCGAATCATCAATAAGAATAATTTCTACCCCGGCAGGTACTGTAGTAATTATTGGATATGTTGTGCCAGGTCCTGAAAAAATTGGGACATTATCTATTATAACTGTAACAGTTCTTCTTTGCTTAGGTGGTTGTTGAGCAACTGGCGAACGAGTAGAAACAGGTGGTGAAGTGATGGTGGTTGAGGGAATAGAGTTGGTTAATACTGGTGTTTGGGCTGCTGAAAAATAATAATTAATGCCAAGGTTTATAACCCAGCCTATTCCATCAGCTTCATTTTTGTTATCTTTAGAAAGCGAAACATATGCCTGACCTATGTCTGTGCAAAATGTTAAGTTATTCGTGCTGAAATATTCCATTCCAATAAATGCCATTCCTATGTATCCATTACCCTTCATATCATCTTTATCAAAGGTTACACAATCTCCCTCTCCACCAACATATATTACTATCTTTTCTTTCGGATTAAAGTTATAATAAAATCTTGGACCGATGACTAAAATATCCTCTCCATAAGCACATCTTAATTCAGTAGAAAATTTAGAATTAATACCATATTTTAATGAGGCATAAGGATTTCCAAGTCCTATGCCTATTCTCTTTGTCAAATCATAAGATTCAACATCTGATGTGAAACAACAAATTGACAGAAATATTAAAATAATTGCAAATTCCTTCATTAGCTATTATCTACCTCTCTATAATTAAATTACTAATAAAATAGTCATTAGGAAGCGGACTGGTAAGTTTGTAAAAATATACTCCACTTGGGACAGCATTTCCTAATGAATCTGTACAATCCCATACAGTCGGATTACTATATACCACAACCTCCATGATTTTCTCTCCTTTGAGATTAAAGATTCTGATTGTTGCATGTTCAACTAATCTATCAAAAACTACATGATCATGTTTTTTCCCATTAAATGGATTTGGATAGACTATTGGATAGTGCAAAGAATTACCACTATCAAATTCTAAAGTTGGACATGCAATACTTTCTCCAGAAGTTGCTTTAATAGATGAGGTTTCATTCGTATTCCAAATCTCATCCGTAACCTTAGCCTTAACTGTATATTCTCCCGGAGCTACACCTGTAAACTTATAAGAATTACCAACAACAGTAGTTGATTTTACTTCCCTTCCATTCGAGTAAAGGATGACGCTAATTCCATCTAAATTAGTAGGGGTCAGCGTCCACAAAAAATAATGTTCCTCATTACAACTGTAACTTTTAACCACCACTTTCCCATAAATATTTCCTTGCAACTCATCTATTTTCTCTTTGACCAGACTTATCACACCAAAATGTAGCTTTGCCTGTCCTTCGATTGGCAATAAAAGGATAATCCCCATTATTAACATTAAATTTATTAATTTTTTATTCATTTCTAATTACCTTTCTATTTTTTCTGGCTAAACTATACTTTTTCCCCACATTCCGCTACCTTAAATTTAGATTAGCTAACTTTCGGAGAAATAACGACTTATGAAATCAGCAAATTTTGATATTTTTCAACTTCAAATAGGGCTTGAATTGCGAAAGTCTTTTAGTATGAGTAATATAGAACTTGACCATTTTAGTCATGGTGAGGAATGTCAGTTTTTCTGCAAGATTACAAAAAATTATTTGAGATGTGCGGCAAAAAGGCGCATTCTGTAACAGCCTGCTGACTTCTCCCTTAAAACTCCTGATCTCGTTTGACCTCGCTCTTGTTTCTTTGTGTGTCTAACCACAAAATAACCTGCTCCATGTCAGGTTCATTTTCCTTGTTAGGGTTTGATTTGGTGTCTTTTTCTTTTCTTTTAGTTTACCGAATTACTGTGAATTCAACATTTAAGGTCTGCACCCACTGCCTCCCTTTTAATGTGCTAAATTAGCACACCGTATTTTTTAATTTCTTGGGAAAGTGTACTATAACGGTTTTCTATATCTTGAGGTGAAAATGGTAATGGCTCAATGTGTGAGTCTATTTCAAGAGCTAATTTTCGCAATAGCATCATCTCTTTTAAATTATTTTGTCCGAATTGAGAAGAAATTATTGCTATATCAATATCACTATCAGGTTCTGCCATCCCTTTTGCATGTGAACCAAAAAGAATTACTTTTGACACCTTAATCCCTTTTTGTTTAATAAGGCAAACATATCTATTGATTAAATTAATTTCTTTTTCACCTAAAGATATTTGCTTAGCCATTTTAAAATCCTTCTTGTCATAGTAATATATTTTGATGTAAATCTTTTATTAGCTTTCTTATAAAAACTGAGTTTGTAATCATCATATCTTGCTTCAATGTTAAATGTACTAATTTCCGCAAGTTCATTTTTTTGTTTCGCAGACAATTTAATGCCTGTCCTTTCTGCTAAACGAACCAGATCATGCAAAAGAGGAGGCGATCCTTGTGTTGACTTAACAATTATTGCTTTGAGAAATTTTTCTATACTTAAATGGCAGAAAAATAAAGCATGATGCTCTTTTTCGTTTTCGAAAAGAATTTCTGCGGCTTCAAAATCTTGCTTTGAAGCCGTAGACCAGTATTCAATTACTTTTTGCTCATTTTCCATAGTTGTCATTATAAATTAATTTCCAGACTTTTACAAATTAAGCTCCAATAGAGTATTATTTTTGGACATTACCCATTCTACACAACTTATTGCTTGTTAGGATGTTATGGTTTTACAAAAAAGCTGAGTGTCCAATTATGCTCCGTTTAGCGTAACTTGTTAAGAATCAACGAGTTCAATCATCGCAACAAATCGACTTGTAGAAGTCTGATTATCATAGGTTTCATAATATGCACCCGGTACTAAAGTATCTAAGTAGATAGCTTTACTTGGATTCATAGACATTTAATTCTCTCGCAAAAAGAGGAAGATGTTTTGCTTATTACTGTTTGCTATTAAAAGAGTTGGCTAAACTGTTTCTTTTTGCCACACTATGATTTTACATACTATACATGGAATATCAATTCTCGCAAAGGCAAAAATATCAAATTATTTGTATTTGCCTTAGATACAAGTAGTAGGGAGTTGACACTATTTCGCCCACTTTACCTCTGAAAATCGACATTCTATAATCAAGCTCTGCCCCTCTGATAATTTGCGAAATCTGCGGATATATTCTCTGTTTCTAATTGCACAGGTCGAATTTTTTTGGTTAGAAGTTTTATATAGAACAAGCTAACGACAAAACTCATCTGTAAACAACCAGTAAAAACTCTGAATTTGGACATCAATACTACAACATATTGTGGTATTGTGTAAGCTTGCCACTTCATGCGGTAGGACTATTATCGTAAAATTGAGTTTTTACACAGTCTGACGATAGAGGTCAGCGGATGGCCGTAGGCCATCCGCTGGAATGACTTGTTGGGCTATTTCATTTTTGTTTTTTTGACAATATTATTTTTCCTATTCCAACTAATGTAATGATGGTAGATAGAGAAAGTAAAAAGGACAATGGTATTGAATACCTGCCTACAATGCTTGATGAATGATATTGGTTATACTCTCGAAAAGCCTCAAAAGCCTCGTCTAAATTCGTTTGTCCCTTTTTCGGTGTTGTGTCCGGTGTTGTGTCATAGACTACGACTTTTCCTTCACTTATGACTACTTCCATACGATACATATTGCCCATTATGCTCCGTCCTTGTTCATAACCTTTTGAGGCAAATATTGAAACAAGGAAAAGACTTATGCCAATAAGCGTTATTATTGTTCCGTTTGTATTCATGGTTTCTCCTATTTTAACAATCTAATGGTTAGGCTCAACTAATAGTATCCACATGTAACAGTCAGTTGCAGCGATTTGATAACAGTTTTCTATAACTCCCATATTAGTGAACAAATAACTATCATTGTTCCTATGCAACACAATGTACGATATAGCCACTGATTAACACGCTCAATAAGTGTTACTCCGCAAATCGTTTGTATTTCCCAGCCACGAATAAAAAGAGTACCCCATAGTAGTAAGCCTGCACCAATAACCTGTAGAAAAATAATTATGTTTGAAGATGGCTGATTAAATTGGGACCGAAGAAGCCAGCCAACTACTCCACCAATAAATCCAAAAAGAGTAATTAAGCCAAATGAATGCCAAAATGCTCGATTCACAACATACACTCCATGTTCTTTTTTATCTTGGGCAGAAAAACCTTTTCGATGTTCATTATCTTTTATTTCTTCTTTAATGAATTTTTTGGGGCAAAAAACGGCAAGAAAGCAAAGATAGACCATGTAAATAAAATGTATTTTCGTAGATCTTCTATCTGCCATATTCACCTCTGTTTCTACCTAACGATAAAACTCACCTAACAGCGGGGAGAATTACTCCTAAACTTTGCAAGCAAAACAAAACCTTAATAAACCACAAAACTATCTCAAACATACCTCCGTCCTCGCTGTTAGGTGCAGCGCCTTGTTGAACTAAGCCACAGTAGTGGCAGTTTTTCCAGAGTTTGAATTATCTATTTGTTTAAACTCCAAATAGTACCTGCTGCTTAATTCAACACAGAATTGTGTGTCAGCTACTGGTCCGAAAAGTACAACATTTCTACTCGTGCACCGCTCCACACAAATTCTTAATACATTAGGCTTGCTTGCTGTCTTACTCTTGGTTATTATTTAACGACTGAGTGCTATCTTACGCTGTAAGCCTAACGACAAAGCTAAGCTGTGGCGTGAAACGCCGTTAGCTTCAGTGATTGGTTAGAGTTCTTACTTCTTCTTTTTGATTTGCTGGGGCACGCTGGCTTTCAAGATGGTGCCGTCTTCAAAAATCACCTTGAGAATCTTT